>JAJXXB010000055.1 GCA_021781315.1 Actinomycetes bacterium
GGAGGTGGACGTCAACGGCTTCGTCGCGGCCGCGCTGGCCGACCGCGCGCGTCGCGGCGACCCGTTCGCCCACGGGGATTCGCCGACCTCCCCCGCGAATGTCGACGCAGTGAAAGAAGAGCCGCTCACCGTCGGCGGTAACGAGCATGCCCCAGCCCGCGCTCTCGTCGAAGGACGCGACGACGCCGTCGATCACGGACGCGACGCGAGTTGATCGCCGAGCGAGATCATCTCGAGCGCGGTCAGCGCCGCCTCGCGGCCCTTGTTGGTGTGATCGGGCAGCGAGCGCACGAGGGCCTGGTCGAGATTTTCGGTGGTGAGAACGCCGAAGACGACCGGCACGCCCGTCGTGAGTTGCACGTCTTGAATGCCGCGCGCGCACTCGCCGGCGACGAGGTCGTAGTGACCGGTGTCGCCGCGAATCACGGCGCCCAGGGCGATGACCGCGTCGACCGGGCGCGACGCGCCGATCATCTTCTGTGCGAGCAGCGGCAGTTCGAAGGCCCCCGGCGCCCAGGCGAGAATCACGTCGCGTCGCTCGACCCCCGCTTCGGCGAGCGCGGCGAGCGCGCCGTCGAGCAGGCGCAGGGTGATCGCCCCGTTGAAGCGCCCCGCGGCGATGCCCACGCGTCGCCCGCGTCCGTCGTGACCGGCCTCGAGCGCGGTGCCGACCCGCTGGGCCACGTCGGCGATCGCCGCCGGGTCGAGCTCGGTGCTAGTGGTCTTCTTCATCGAGGCCCTCCAGCAGGTGACCGAGTCGCTCGCGCTTGGTGCGCAGGTAGTCGATGTTGAACTCGGTGGGCGTGCTCTCGATGGGCACGCGCTCGACGATGTTGAGGCCGAATCCCTCGAGCCCTCCGTACTTGGAGGGGTTGTTGGTCATCAGGCGCATGTTCGTCACGCCCAGGTCCACCAGGATCTGCGAACCGATGCCGTACTCGCGCGAGTCGACCGGCAGACCGAGCTCGAGATTCGCGTCCACGGTGTCCTTGCCCTCCTCTTGCAGGGCGTAGGCGCGGATCTTGTGGCCCAGTCCGATCCCGCGACCCTCGTGACCGCGCAGGTAGACCACGACCCCCGCGCCTTCGGCGGCGATCTTGGCCAACGCGGTGTGCAGCTGGGGCCCGCAGTCACAGCGCAACGAGCCCATCACGTCGCCGGTCAGGCACTCGGAGTGAACGCGCACGAGCACGTCCTTGCCGTCGGTGATGTCGCCGTAGACGAGTGCGAGGTGCTGCTCGCCGTCGAGGACGTTCTCGAACACGTAGGCCTGGAAGGGCCCGTGCTCGGTGGGCAGCGCCGCTTCGGCCACGCGTCGCACCAACTTCTCGTGGTGGCGCCGGTAGCGGATCAGGTCGGCGATCGACACCAGGGGCAGGCCGTGTTCGGCCGCGAACACCTCGAGCTCGGGCAGGCGGGCCATGTCGGACTTGTCCGCCGAGACGATCTCGCAGAGCACCCCCGAGGGGTACTTGCCGGCCAATCGGCACAGGTCGACAGTGGCCTCGGTGTGTCCGGCGCGCTTTAAGACCCCGCCCTGGCGATAGCGCAGGGGGAAGATGTGACCCGGTCGGCTCAGGTCGCTCGGGCGCGTCGCCGGGTCGATCAGCGCTCGCACCGTCGCGGCGCGGTCGCCCGCCGAGATGCCCGTCGTCGTGCCGTGGCGGTAGTCGACGGTCACCGTGAAGGCGGTGCGCTGGGCCTCGGTGTTGGCCACGACCATGAGCGGCAGGTCGAGTTCGTCGGCTCGCGCGGACTCGAGCGGCACGCAAAAGACCCCCGAGGTGTACTCGAGGAAGAACGCCATTGATTCGGCCGTGACGTCCTCGGCGGCCATGATCAGGTCGCCCTCGTTCTCGCGGTCCTCGTCGTCGACGACGACGACCATGCCCCCGGCGCGCAGTGCCTCCACCGCCTCTTCAATGCTTGACAGCGCCATCAGACCTCCACGTCCACACGTACATCTTCGCCGATCCGCCGCACCCCCACCACCCGGCCGCGCCGCAGCGCGCCAATCGACGGGGTCGACAGATCCGACAGGGCCGCGCGCGTGCCGCGCGCGCCGGCGATCGCCGGCGCGACGTACCAGGCGAAGCGGTTGACCAGGTCGGCCTCGACGAAGGAGCTGGTGACCGCGGCGCCGCCCTCGACGAGGGCCTGGAGGACCCCGCGCGCCCCGAGATCGTCCAAGAGCGCGGCGAGGTCGCCGGAGTACTCCAGGCAGGGCCGCACGCGCGCCGCGGGTGGCGCGGCGCCCAGGACCACGCGCAGCGGCTCGAGCACGCGATCGCCGACCCGCGCGGTCAGACGCGGGTCGTCGGCGCGCACCGTCGCGGCACCGACGATGATCGCCTGGCTCTGGGCGCGCAACTCGTGCGCGTCGGCCCGAGCGGCCTCGCCGGTGATCCACTGGCTGGTGCCGTCGGCCATCGCGATCACCCCGTCGAGGGTCGCCGCGACCTTGGCCACGACGTAGGGACGACCCGTGCGCCGGTGCCAGAGATAGGGGGCCAGCTGATCGTCGACGAGCGACGCGCCCGCACCGACGCTGACCTCGACGCCGGCGCCGCGGAGGCGCTCGATCCCCCGGCCCGCCACCTTCTCGTCCGGGTCGACGATCCCCACGACGACGCGTGCCACGCCCGCGGCGATGATCGCCTCGGTGCACGCCCCGGTACGACCCACGTGATCACACGGCTCCAACGTGACGACCAGGGTCGCGCCAGAAGCCCGGTCGCCCGCCGCCGCCAGGGCCTCGACCTCGGCGTGATTGCCGCCGGGGGCCCGCGTCGCCCCCTCGGCGATGACCGTGCCGTCGAACACGACGAGGGCTCCGACCCAAGGGTTGGGCGGCGCGTCGAGGCGCGCGCGCTCGGCCACCGCGACGGCGCGAGCCATCAGCGCCTCGTCCTGGCTCATCTCCCCCCCGCGGCGGCGCGCAGGTCGCGGGCCGCGCCAAGCGGATCAGGTCGATTGAAGATCGCCGAGCCGGCGACGAGGACGTTGGCCCCCGCGGCCACGGCGACTGGCGCGCTGACCTCGTCGATGCCGCCGTCGACTTCGATGTCGAGCGCGAGGGAGCGTTCGTGCACCGCGCGTCGCGCCGCGCGCACCTTGTCCATCACCTCAGGGATGAAGGACTGTCCCCCGAAGCCCGGAAAGACGGTCATCAAGAGCAGCAGATCGATGTCGGCGAGAAAGGGTTCGACGGCCGCGAAGTCGGTGTCGGGATTGGCGGCGAGGCCCACCCGCAGACCCAGGGAACGGGCCTGGCCGATGAGGGCCGCGGTGTCGCCCACCTCGACGTGCACGGTGCACCCGTCGGCCCCGGCCTCGGCGAAGGCCCCCAGGTAGCGACCAGGTTCACTCAGCATCAGGTGGCAGTCGAAGAAGCGGGTGCTGTAGCGACGCAGCGATTTCACGACCGGCGGACCGATGGAGACGTTGGGCACGAAGTGGCCGTCCATCACGTCCACGTGGAGCCAGTCGGTCTCCTCGTCGATCGCCGCGACGGCGTTCGCCAGGGAGCCGAAGTCGGCGGCGAGAATCGACGGGGCGATCCTCAATGCACCCACGGGGCCCGCGTCCAGTGCCGTCACGCGCCCGAGCCTACCGGGCCATCAGGCCTGATTGCTCCCTCCCAGCGCAGCGGTTCGACGAGGCGCGCGCCCGCCCACCAGGCGGCGCTCGTCATGACGCGTCCCCCATCGGGTTGGACGCGATCGAGCACCAGGGCCCCGTCGTCAAAGCCCAACGACACCGCGCGAGTCACGCCGACTCCGCCCGCCGGGGGTTGCGCCGCGGACTCGTGATCGACGTGGGCGCTGACGATCCGCAGGCGTCGCCCCGCGATGGTCACCCGACTGGCCTCGAGGCGCGCGACGCGCGCAGCCCGGGCGACGTCCATCGACGGGTCGAGGGCGAAGTCGGTCGCGTCGAGCTTGCGCGCGTAGATCGCCTCACCGATCTGGGCGTGCGGGTGCGCGAGGAGCGACGCATTGGCCAGCACCTCAATCAGCAGGCGCGACCCCAGTTCCGCGAGTTCGCCCGTCAGTTCGCTCAACGTCTTCTCGGCGATCGGCACGCGGGCCTCGGCGTGGATCGGCCCGGTGTCGAGGCTCGCTTCGAGGGAGATCACGTCGACGCCGGTCTCGGCGTCGCCGGCGAGGATCGCGCGGGCCACCGGCGCCGCGCCGCGCCAGCGCGGCAGGAGCGAGAAGTGCACGTTGAGCATGGGCACTTCGGCCAGCAGGGCGGCGGGCACGAGAGCCCCGTAGGCCACGACGACGCCGCGCTCGACGCGCGCCTCACGCACGGCCCCGAGGTCGTCGCTGACGGGTAGTCCCATCTCCCGGGCCGCGCGTTTGACCGGACTGGCCACGAGCGCACCGCCGCGCCCGCGCCGCCGATCGGGCCGCGTCACGACGATGCCCACGTCGTGCCCGGCCTCGACGAGTGCGCGCAGTGAGACCACCGCGGCCTCGGGCGTGCCGAGGAAGGCGAGGCGCACTACTCGCCCAGGAGTTGGGCGAGGCCGTCCGGATCGCCGGGGGCCAGAGACAGCCGCTGACGGCGCAGCAGCTTCTTCGCCTCGCGACGCTGGTCGGGGTCGAGCCGTTCCACGAGCAAGATGCCGTTCAGGTGGTCCATCTCGTGCTGGAAGATGCGTCCCTCGTACTCATCGGTCTCGAGGCTGATCTCGTTGCCGTCGATGTCGTAGCCCACCAGGTGGACCGCGTTGGGCCGAGTGATCTCCCAGCTGAGCCCGGGCACCGAGAGGCATCCCTCTTCAAAGGTCCATTCACCGTCGGACTCGACGATGACGGGGTTGATCACGATGACCGGACCGTCGCCCTTGTCGTAGACGAAGAGGCGCTTTTGGACCCCGATCTGGTTGGCGGCCAGACCTACGCCCGGCGCCTCGTACATCGTCTCGATCATCGTCTCGGCGAGCGCCGCGATGCGCCCATCGATGTTCTCGACCTCGGTCGTCACCTCGTTGAGCACGGGATCGCCGTAGACGCGAATGGGCAAAGTCACCACTCCACGCTACCGTCAGGCAATCGCGACTCGCACGCGCTGGCCCCGCGAGCGCTCCTTGAGGAGTCGGCCCAGCACCAGCGGATCAGTCGCGCGCACCACGAAGCCCGACGACGTCTCGCTCACCGTCACGTCCCCACTCGCCAGTCCCTCGACGACCCGCGCGGCGTCCTCTCCGCTGACGACGGCGCTCGCGCCAAAGGG
>JAJXXB010000153.1 GCA_021781315.1 Actinomycetes bacterium
GGCCTCGTAGAAGGGATCGAGGTTGCGCACGATCTGGTTGCAGCGGAACTCCGGGGGGCTGTGGGGGTCGATCGCCAGCAATTGGAGGGTCCGCTCGGGGCGCGACGCGTCGCGCCAGCCCAACGCCCAGGCGAGGAAGAAGCGCTGTGCGCCGGTGAGACCATCGATGACCGGGGCCGCCGCGCCGTCCAGGGAGATCTGATAGGCCTCCCAGGCGATGCCGAGACCCCCGAGGTCGCCGATGTTCTCGCCGATGGTGAGAGCCCCGTTGACGTGCTGGTCGACCCCCTCGGGCACCAGCGCGTCGTACTGGCCGATGAGAACGGCGGTGCGCGCCTCGAAGGCCGCGCGGTCGGCGTCGTCCCACCAGTCGACGAGGCGACCCGTCCCGTCGAACTTCGAACCCTGGTCGTCGAAGCCATGGCCGATCTCGTGGCCGATGATCGCGCCGATCGCGCCGTAGTTGAACGCGTCGTCGCGGTTCTCGTCGAAGAAGGGCGGCTGGAGGATCGCGGCGGGAAAGACGATCTCGTTCATCCCGGGGTTGTAGTAGGCGTTCACCGTTTGGGGCGTCATGAACCACTCCTCGCGGTCCACCGCGACGCCGATCTTGGCCAGCTGGCGGGCGAAGTCGAAGGCGGCCGCGGCGCGCACGTTGCCCACCAAGTCCACGGGATCGATCTCGAGGCCGGAGTAGTCGCGCCAGCGCACCGGATAGCCGATCTTGGGGACGAACTGCTCGAGCTTCTCCAGCGCGCGAACGCGTGTCGCCTCGCTCATCCACTCCAGCGTGCTGATCGAGCGCCGGTAGGCCGCGACGAGGTTGGCGACCAGCCCGTCCATGCGCGAGCGCGCACTCGCGGCGAAGTGACGCTCGACGTAGAGGCGGCCCACCGCCTCGCCCATCGCGCCCTCGACCAGGGAGACGCCCCGCTTCCAGCGCGCGCGCATCTCGGGCTGGCCGGTGAGAGTGCGCGCGTAGAAGTCGAAGTTCGCCTCCACGAAGGCCGCCGACAGATAGGGCGACTCGGCGCGCACGACCTGCCAGGCGAGCCAGTCCTTCCACGCGTCAAGGCGCTCGGCCACCAGCAAGGCGCCGAGCGCCTCGGAGAAGCTGGGCTGGCGCACGACGACCTCGCCGAGGGCGCCCTCGGCGCCGAGAGCGCGGGCCCATTCGGTGAGGACGTCGCCGGCCGCGGCGACCAGCGAGGAGAAGGGCCGCAGGTTGTAGGTCTTCTCGGCGTCGCGCGAGGCCACGTTGTCCCAGTGGCCCGCGGCCAGGGCCGTCTCGAGCTCCATCACGCGCGCGGCGCGCGCGGGCGCCTCATCCAGTCCCGCGAGGGCCAGCGAGCGCGCCACGTGGGCGACGAAGGCCTCGCGCACGCCGGCGAAGTGCTCCTCGCGGTAGTAACTCTCGTCGGGCAGGGACAGGCCGCCCTGGTCGACCATGACCAGGTTGCGATCGGGGTCGCCGGGGTCCGTCTCAACCCACAGGTGGTAGAAGCCGGCCAGTCCCTCGCGCTCGAAGTGGCCCACCACGCGCGCGAACTCCTCGAGGGTGCCGACCTCGGCCACCGCGGCGAGGCGTGGCGCGAGGGGACTCGCCCCCAGCACCTCCACCCTGTCCTCGTCGAGGAAGCTCGCGTAGAGCTCGCCGATCTTCTTCGCTTCGGGCGTCGCCGGCGCGCTGCGGGCCTCCTCGAGGATCTCGCGCACTGCGGCTTCGGCGCCCTCGGCCAGCATCCAGAACGTGCCGTAGCTGGCCTTGTCCTCGGGGATCGGCGTGGCGTCGATCCAGCGCTGGTTGACGTGGCGAAAGAGGTCGTCCTGGGGACGCAGCGCGGGATCGAGGTCGTCAAGGGGAAATCCGGCAGATGTCGTCATGAGCGGCATCCTACCGAGAGCCCGGGGCGGACTTCCCCGCCGGACCACCCACCGCGTCCTCGTAACCCACGCCGACGAGGGCCAGTCCGCCCGCGGGCGCCGGAGCGGGCAAGCCGACACCGGAGTGCGAGTCAAGTCGTGCAAGCACGTCCTCTCGCGTCAGGCTCCCCTGGCCCACCGCGACGAGGCTCGAGACGAGGCGACGCACCATGTTGTGACAGAACGCCTTCGCCCGGATGGAGAAGACGTAGAAAGGCCCGCCCGCGATCGACAGGTGGATCGCGTCGGGCTCGAGTCGCCAACCCGCCTCGAACACGTTGCGCACGAGGGGCTCGTCGGGCCCCTTGTCGACCGGCCGCTTGCAGAACGCGCGAAAGTCGTGCTCGCCACAGATGGCGGCGGCCGCCTCGTTCATCGCGGCCAGGTCCAACTCACCGGGCACCGCCCAGGAGATCGCGTCCAGCGAGGCGAACGAGGGAGCCGGCGCCACCAGGTAGCGGTACTCGCGCCACAGCGCGTCGTGACGGGCGCTGAAGTCGCTCGGCACCGCGAGGACCCTCGTGACGACGACGCTGCCCCGAAGCTGAGCGTTGAGCGAGCGCGTGAAGCGCTCGACGCCCAGCGCTTCCAGGACTCCCTCGGGCAGGTCGAAGGAGACCACCTGGGCGAAGGCGTGCACGCCGGCGTCGGTGCGCCCGGCGCCGACCAAGAAGGGCTCGTCGTCGAGTTGCAGGCTGCGCGCAATCGCCGCGCGCAGGTCCCCGACGACAGTGGTGCGATCAGGCTGGACGGCGAAGCCGGCGAAGGCGGCGCCGTCGTAGGCGAGATCCAGGCGCCACCGCGAGGTGGCCACGGCTCAGACGAACTCGATGCGCGCCATCGGCGCGTTGTCACCCTGGCGCGGGCCGAGCTTGAGGATCCGGGTGTAGCCGCCCGGGCGCTCCACGTAGCGCGGCGCGATCTCGGTGAAGAGCTTGTGGGCCATGTCCTGGTCGCGGATGAAGGCCACGACGCGACGCTGGGCGTGCACCGAGCCCTCGGGGGAGTTCTTCGCCGCCGTGACGACCTTCTCGACGATCGGGCGCAGGGCCTTGGCCTTGGCCTCGGTCGTCACGATCGACTCGGCCGCGATCATCGAGGCGACGAGGTTGCCCATCATCGCCTTCTGGTGGGCGCTGTCGCCGCCGAAGCGGCGTCCACGGGTCGGGGTGCCACGCATGTCAGTCCTCCACGCGCAGCGAGAGGCCGCGCTCGTCGAGACGGTCGGTCACGTCCTTCAACGACGTCGCACCGAAGTTGGTGATCGAGGTCAGGTCACGCTCGGTGGCGTTGATCAACTGGGCGACCGTGTTGATGCCGGCGCGCTTGAGGCAGTTGCGCGAGCGCTCGGTGAGGCCCAGCTCCTCGATGCGGATGTCCAGCTCGCTCGCGGCGGCCTGGGCCGTGCCCACGTCGCCGAGCTCGAGGGCGGGCGCCTCCTCGTCGAAGCTGCCGATGAGCTCGACCAGCGAGCCCAGCGTCTTGCCGGCCGAGGCCAGCGCCTCGCGCGGGCTGATGGAGCCGTCGGTCTCGATCTCGATGACCAGGCGGTCGAAGTCCTTGGACTGCTCGACGCGCACGGGCTCGACCTCGAAGCTGACGCGGCGAACCGGCGAGAAGATCGCGTCGAGCGGGATGACCCCGATCGTCGAGGATCCCTTGTTGGCCTCGGCGCCGACGTAGCCCTTGCCGCGCTCGACGGTCAGCTCGAAGGAGAGCGTCGCCTTGGGCGACGTGAGATAGGCCAGGTGCAGGTCGGGGTTCAGGACCTCGACGTCGGCCGTGGTGGAGAGGTCCGCCGCGGTCACGGGGCCCTCGCCGCGCTTGTCGAGACGCAGGGTGACGGGCTCGTCGCTGTAGACCTTGACCAGCAGGTCCTTCAGGTTCAGGCAGATGTCCTGGACGTCTTCCTTCACGCCCTCGATCACGCCGAACTCGTGCAGGACGGCGTCGAACTTGACGCGCGTCGCCGCGGCGCCGGGAATCGAGGACAGCAGGGTGCGACGCAGCGAGTTGCCCAGCGTGTGGCCGAATCCGGGGTCGAGCGGGCCGACGGCGAAGGACTGGCGGTTCGCGACCTCGTCGCCCAGGGCCTCAATGGTGGGTCGCTGAATGATCAACATGGTGACTCCTATATCTTCTTCGTCGTCGGCTTACTTCGAGTACAGCTCGACGATGAGCTGTTCGCGGATCGACTCGTCGATCTGCTCGCGCTGGGGGACGACGCGCACGGTGACGCCAAATCCCCCGTCGCCGACCTCGAGCCAGCCCGGGACGTTGCGGTCCAGGGTGTCGAGGTTGCGCTTGACGTTGAAGTTCTCTCGCGTGACGGCCTTTAGGGTCACGACGTCGCCCGGGCGCACGCGGTAGCTGGGGATGGTGACCCGCTTGCCGTTGACGGCGACATGGCCGTGGCGCACCAGCTGGCGCGCCTGAGCGCGCGACGCGCCCCAGCCGGCCCGGTAGGTGACGTTGTCGAGGCGCAGCTCGAGGAACTGCAGGAGGTTGGTGCCCGTGATGCCGGGGCGGCGGTTCGCCTCCTCGTAGAGGTTGCGGAACTGCTTCTCCAGCAGGCCGTAGGTGCGGCGGGCCTTCTGCTTCTCGCGCAGCTGGGTCAAGTACTCCGAGCCCTGGCGCTGGCGGTCGCGACCGTGCATGCCGGGCGGGAACGCGCGGGTCTGGCGGTCGGAGTTCTCGGCGACGGGGCACTTCAGGGTGAAGCAGCGCTCACCCTTCAAGTAGAGCTTGGTGCGCTCACGGCGGCACAGCCGGCAAACGGGTCCTGTGTAACGAGCCATCAGTCCTACCCCCGACGCCGCTTCTTGGGGCGGCATCCGTTGTGCGGCAGCGGCGTGACGTCCTTGATCGCCACGACTTCGATGCCGGCGGCGGCCAGGGAGCGGATCGCGGTCTCGCGGCCCGAGCCCGGTCCGCGAACCAGCACGTCGACCTTCTTCACGCCGTGCTCCATCGCGGCGCGCGCGCACTTCTCGGCCGCCATCTGGGCGGCGTAGGGCGTCGACTTGCGCGAGCCCTTGAAGCCCACGTTGCCCGAGCTGGCCCACGACAGCACGTTGCCCTCGGGGTCGGTGATCGACACGATCGTGTTATTAAAGGAACTCTTGATGTGCGCGACGCCGAAGGCGACGTTCTTGCGTTCCTTGCGGCGGCCCTTGCGGGCCGCGGTCGGCTTAGCCATTACTTCGTAACCTTCTTCTTACCGGCGACGGTGCGCTTGGGACCCTTGCGGGTGCGGGCGTTGGTGCGGGTGCGCTGGCCGCGCACGGGCAGGCCCT
>JAJXXB010000169.1 GCA_021781315.1 Actinomycetes bacterium
CGCGGCCACCAGCGTGCCCGGCCTCTACGCCGCGGGCGAGGTGGCCGGCGGCATGCACGGCGCCAACCGCCTGGGCGGCAACTCGCTCAGCGACCTGGTCGTCTTCGGACGTCGCGCCGGCATGAGTGCGGCCGACTACATCGAGTCCGGGGCCGGACCCAGTGGCTTCGACCTCGCCGAGGTCCAGCTCGCGGTCAAGGACGCCCTGGCGCCCTTCGAGAACGAGAACGGCGAGAACCCCTATGACGTCCAGCGCGACCTCCAAGAGATGATGCAGGCCAACGTCGGCATCATCCGCACGGGCTCTGAGATCGACTTCGCGATCGACGCGCTAGGCGAGTTCGCCGAGCGTGTGCGCAACCTCTCGGTCAAGGGCGGGCGGGCCTACAACCCGGGCTGGAACCTGGCGACCGACCTGCCGAGCATGATCAGCGTGTCGCGCTGCACCGCATTGGGCGCGGCGAACCGCAAGGAGTCGCGCGGGGGCCACACCCGCGAGGACTTCCCCAAGGCCGACCCCGAGTACGGCAAGTTCAACTTCGCCCATCAGATGACCAATGGATCCTTTGATTCCGAGATTCGCACCGAGCGCTCGGCGCTGCTGACGATGCCCGACGAACTGGCCCAACTACTCGAGGAGGCGAAGTAATGGCGAACGTGACGATGCGCGTCTGGCGCGGAGACGCCGGTGGCGGTGACTTCGAGTCCTACACCCTCGAGCAGAACGAGGGAGAGGTCGTCCTCGACGTCATCCACCGCATCCAGGCCACCGACGCACCCGACCTCGCCTGTCGCTGGAACTGCAAGGCCGGCAAGTGCGGCTCGTGCTCGGCCGAGATCAACGGCAAGCCCAGCCTGATGTGCATGACGCGCGTCGACGAACTGCCCGAGGGCCCGATCACCGTCGCGCCGATGCGGACCTTTCCCATCATCCGCGATCTGGTGACCGACGTCTCGTTCAACTACGCGATGGCCGCGAAGGTGCCGGCCCTGCTGCCGCCGCCGATGCCCGAGGGCGGCTACACGATGTTCCAAGAGGACGTCCAGCGAGGACAGGAATTTCGCAAGTGCATCGAGTGCTTCCTCTGCCAGGACGTCTGCCACGTCATTCGTGACCACGAGGACAACAAGGCCCACTACGCCGGCCCGCGCTTCTTCATCCGCTACGCGGAACTCGAGATGCATCCCCTGGACACCAACGACCGGCGCGACCTCGTGCGTGAGGAGATGGGCCTGGGATACTGCAACATCACCAAGTGCTGCACCGAGGTCTGCCCCGAGCACATCAAGATCACCGACAACGCCATCATCCCGCTGAAGGAGCGCGTCGTCGACGCCCAGTACGACCCGATCGCCTGGCTGGGCCGCAAGATCCGTCGACGCACCAAGCGCAGCGCCGACGAGGCCGCGGTGCAGCCCGCGCCCTAGGTGCCCGACTTCCTCAGTCCCGACTGGTTCTCGGCGCTCAACGCCACCCTGGCCAGCGTCGAGGCGCCCGACGACGTACTGCGCCGCGTCGTCGTCGAGTTCCTCGGCGCACCGGCGAGTCTTCCGCACGCGATGACCCTCACCATCGGCCCCGAGGCCAGCGGCGTCGCCGCCGGCGACCACCTGGCGGCCGACGCGCTGGTGCGCCTCGACTACGTCGCCGCGCGCGCCATCGCCGAGGGGCGCCTGGCGAGCGCCGACGCCCTGCGCGAGGGCCGCGTGAAGGTGCGCGGCGACGTGGACGCGATTCTCCCGCTCCTCGAATGGCTGCTCGCACTGGGCGCGAGCTGATGGACCTGCCGCTCTTCGAGGACGACCTCGACGAGCCCGGCGTCATCGAGGCCGCGATGCTGCACCGGCGCGACGTCGGCCTAGCGCCGACCGCCGTGCTGTGCTTCTTCAGCGACGTCCTCGATCGCCTGGCCGCCTCGGGCGAGCTCGTCGAGCGCTACCGCCTGCGCAGCGAGATGGGGGTCAACCCGGTCTACGAGATGACGACGGACGCCGGCCCGGTGTCGGTCGTCCACCCGGGCGTGGGCGCTCCCCTGGCCGCGGGATTCGCCGAGGAGATGATCGGCCTCGGTGCGCGCACGTTGGTCGCCTGCGGCGGCGCCGGCGCGCTCGTCGAGGGCCTCGTGCTCGGCCACGTGATGGTCGTGGGCTCGGCCCTGCGCGACGAGGGGACGAGCTTTCACTACGCGCCGCCGAGTCGCACCATCGACGCCGATCCACTCGGGGTGCGCGTCGCCGAGGAGCAGCTGCGCGCGGCCGGCATCGACTACCTCGTGGGCCGGACCTGGACGACCGACGGCTTCCTGCGCGAGACGCGCAGCCGCGTCGCGCGACGCGTCGCCGAGGACTGTCTCATGGTCGACATGGAGTCCGCGGCGTTCCTCGCGGTGGCGAGGTATCGCTCGGTGCGCTTCGCCCAACTGCTCTACGCGGGCGACTCGCTGGCCGGCGACACCTGGGACTCGCGCCACTGGGTGCACGCCGGTGACACGCGCGAACAGCTCTTGCGCGTGGCGGTCGCCACCGCGACCGCCCTCGCTAATGCCTGAAGCGGTGCGGCACGCGAGGGTGTCCACTCAGAGCGTCGTGGAGGCGTCCGCGTTCGCGTGACATGAGAACGGCGAGTCCCACGAAGAGGGCGCCGGCAATCAGGATCACGAAGGGAGCGCGCACCTGGCCCGGGAAGATCCGCACGATCAGCCACGGTACGTTGACGAGCAGTCCCACCGCGCCGACGAAGGACAGCATCACCTCGCCCGGGCGCGTGCCGAGGTACAGCAGGCCCAGCGCGGTCAGCAACCCCAGGAGGGGCGCCAGCGAGGCGAACTGGGCCGCGGTGATCGCCGCGCCGCCGAGCAGCGCGAGCCCCGCCCCCCACTCGACCAGCAAGGGGCCGCGCACCAGCGATCGCATCGCGGCGACGAGCGCGCCGGCGCCGAGCAGCCACACGACGGCTCCGGTCAACAGGCCCGCGTCCTGGGCGTAGTGCTGGATCGTGTTCGGCCAGGTCATCACCACCGTCACGGCGCCCATGACCGCGTAGAAGCGCACCTCGACCGGGTCGCGGGCCACGTTCGCCTCCGCGGCGAGGGCGAACAAACCGATCGCGCTCGCCGCCGCGAGCAGCGGTCCGCCCCGGGTCATGAAGTTCATCATGATGACGCTGCCCACCACCACCGCGGCCGCCCCCACCAAGTCGGCGACGTAGGGCGTGCGAACCTTGCGCATCAGGGCGATGGCGATCAGCGCCGCCCCGCAGGCCCAGGTGGCGAATCCCATCCACCCCAGGGTCGCGACCAAGCGCACGCCCGCGGCCACGGCGACGACGACGCCGCCCAGCGTGGTCATCTCCTGGATCGGACGGACGCGTCCCCGCCACATCACGGCGCTGAGGGCCGCCACCGTCAGTCCGGCGAAGAGGACCGCCAGCTCAGCGCGCTGGTCACCGCCGTGGACCGCGCGCACCGCCACCACGGCGAAGAGGGCGGCCGACGCGGTCGAGGCGAGCCACAAGAAGGCGCGCAGTCGCGCGTAGGCCGCGTCCTTGGCCTCGTGGATCAGAGCGCCGCCGGCGCCCAGGAGAACGCTGAGGGCACCACTGAGACCCAGCCGGGCGGGCGTCGCCAGGCGCGGCCAGTAGCGCACGGCGATGAGGACCACGCCCACCACGGCGAGGATCCCGCCGATGTAGCCAATCGCCTCGGCGACCGCCGGTACGCGGCGCGGCGTGCGAGAGCTCTGCGGAGCGCGCGATACCTCGAAGTCGATGATGGCGCGCGCCTGCTCGGCGCTCACCAACCCCCGCTCACTCCAGCGCGCGAGCTCCTCGGCCAGAGCGCGCGGCGCGCGCGAGGACGCGAGAGACTCACCCGGGGTCGAGCCTGTGCTCGGTCCCGGCGCGAGGGACTCGGCGCCGGGTGGGGCCGTCTGCGCCCGGTGGCGCGACAGGGTGGTCGCGACCAGAGCGAGCACGGCGAGGAGAACGACGACACTGACAACCATGTCGCTCCTTTCGGGAGGTTCTACCTCGAACCTAGGTCCTACGCCACTCGTGCGCGAATCGAGGCGGCGCACCGCGAGAAGCGACCTCGTCGCTGGGTCAGACGAGATTCGCGGCCGCGTCCGCGTTCAGCAACGCGATCACGGCGTCTTCGGAGAGGGGCTCGGAGAAGAGGTAGCCCTGTCCGTAGTCACACCCCACGTGGCGCAGGTATTCGAGCTGGCCCGCCGTCTCGATGCCCTCGGCGACCATGGAGAGCTCGAGCTGGTGTCCGAAGAGGATGATCGACTCGAGCAGCGGGCTCGTGTCGAGGGGTGAGCGGATCGGCTCGACGAAGGACCGGTCGATCTTGATGATGACCGGCTTGAGGTGCGCGAGGTACGACAGCGACGAGTAGCCGGTGCCGAAGTCGTCGAGGGCGATCGCCACGCCGAGGCGCTCGAGGTCCTCGACGAGGCTGGTCGCGCCGGCCACGTCGGTCAGGGTCGCGCTCTCGGTGATCTCGAGCACCAGGCGCCGCGACGCCAGGCCGCTCGTGACCAGGGCCCGCTCGATCGTCGCGGCCAGGTGGGGATCGTGGAACTGGCGCGTCGACAGGTTGACCGAGACGTGCGGGTAGCGGCCCCGCGAATTGGCCGGCCACGACGCGGCCGCCGCGCACGCGCGCTGGAGCGCGTACTCGCCGAGCTCGATGATGAGGTCGCTCTGCTCGGCCAACGCGATGAAGACGCCCGGCGAGACGGCACCGAAGACGGGGTGCTGCCAGCGCATCAGGGCCTCGAAGCCCACCACTTCGTCGGTGACCAGGTTGATCAGGGGCTGGTACACCATCGAGATCTCGTCGAGGGCGAGCGCGCGGCGCAGGTCGCGCTGGAGCTGGTAGCGCTCGGAGACCTGGTCCTTCATCGCCGCGGAGAAGATCACGTACTCGTGCTGGCCGCGACGCTTGGCCTCGTACATCGCGGTGTCCACGTCGCGCATCAACTCCTGGGCGTCGAGCGCGTCGCCCTCGTCGACCACGACCCCGAGGCTCGCGCGCTGTTCCAGGCCGATCGTCGCGGCGAGGAACGGCTCGTCGAAGACCGACAGCAGCCGCCGGGCGACCTCGTCGACTCCGCCCGAGAGCCCCTCGGCGAGGTAGAGGAACTCGTCGCCGCCGAAGCGGCACAGGGTGTCCGAGGCACGCGTCACCGATTCGAGGCGGTGCGAGATCTCGAT
>JAJXXB010000209.1 GCA_021781315.1 Actinomycetes bacterium
CATGCCCGTTCTCAGCGGCGGCGAGCTGGCGAGCGAGCTCGAGCGGCGCAGCCCCCGCGTGCCGATCGTCCTCATGACCGGTTATGACTCGGCGCCGCTGCCCCTCGATCGACCGGTCCTGTTGAAGCCGGTGGACGCGCCGAGCCTGCTGCGCGCCATCGAGGAGGTGCTCAGTGGACGCTGAGCTGACCCGCGTGGTGATCGTCGACGACCACCTGATGTTCGCCGAGAGCCTGGCCCGCCTCCTCGGCGACGACGGCGACATCGTGGTCGCGGGGATCGCCTCGACCGGCGCCCAGGCGCGCGCCCTGATCGCCGAGGAGCCACCTCACGTGGCGCTGCTCGACTACCACCTGCCCGACATCGACGGCGTCTCCCTCGCCCGCGCCGTCCTGGACGTGCAACCCGACGTCGGCGTGATCATCCTGACCGGCGCCGACGACGACCAGCTGATGCTCAGCGCGATCCAGGCGGGCTGCGCCGGATTTCTCACCAAGGACCGGGCCGCCACCGAGGTCGCCGACGCCGTGCGCTCGGTCGCGGCGGGCGAGGCCCTGATCTCGGCCCCCGTCCTCGCGCGCTTGCTCGCGCGCATCGAGAGCGGCCCACGGCCGCCGGGCTCGGATCTCACGGCACGCGAGCGCGACCTCCTTGAACAGATGGCGCGCGGACTCTCCAACCGGGCGATCGCCGAGACGCTGCACCTCTCCGTGAACACCGTGCGCAACTACACCCAGTCGATCCTGAACAAGCTCGGCGCGCACTCGAAGCTCGAGGCGGTGTCCCTGGCCGTGCGCTACGGGTTGATCAGCTACCCGACGGACTAGACCCGGCGTCGGCCGCGAGCGCCAGCCATCCCACGAGACGCTCTAAGCCCGCGTCGTCGACTAGATGCGCCGTCCCCCGGACGTGGCCCACGAGAGAGAGCCGCGCGCCCTCACCCGCGGGCGAGAGACGGAGCTCTCCCGCGAAGCGCGACCACCCCTCGGACCCGACGCGCACGTCCCACGTGAGGGGCACGCACAGCGCGGGCGGTTCGGCGCGCGGGGGACCGACCAGCACGCGGGCGCCGTCGCCCGTGCTCGTGCCCGCCTCCGGGAAGGCCAGAGCGAGGGCGGCGCGCAGCGTGGTGTCGGGGTGGTGGCGCAGCAACCCGGCCACGCGGAACACGTCGGCCCGCGTCATCTGCTGCACCACGCTGTACCGGCCGGCCACCGTCCTCCTTCGAACCGACTCATCCTGACGGTCGCGACGAGAGCGCGCCAGATGCATTCGCATCTATCAAGTTGGAGCGATCGCATCTAGTAAGGCCACCCCCCCGCCCGCTTGACTGGAGCCATGTCCACCACGGCCGTCACCGATCCGCCCGAGGGAGTCCCCCCGGTGTGGGGCGAGGGCGTCTGGCTGCACCCGCGCGAGGAGGACCGTCTCGAGTCGCTCGCGAGCTACGGCGTCCTCGAGTCGCCGACCCGACCGGCTCTTCGGGGCGTCGCCCGTCTCGCGGCGGCCGTCTGCGACACGCCGGCCGCCATGGTGTGCCTGGTCGATCGCCACAACCAGTGGTTCGCGGCCACCCACGGGCTCTCGCACTCGCTGATCGGCACCGAGCGCATCGACTCGATCTGCTCCGACGCCGTCGCCACGGAGTCGACGCTTGTCCTCGACGACGCTCGCCAGCACCCGCGCTACGCGGACACGGCCCTGGTGAGCGGCGACCCCCACATCCGCGCCTACGCCGGCGTGCCGCTGGTCGGCCGCGACGGGTTGCCGCTGGGGACCCTCGTCGCGCTCGACTGGACACCGCGCGGCTTCTCCGAGGACCAGGTCGCCCACCTCGAGATCCTCGCCGATCAGGTCATCGCCCAGCTAGAACTCCAGCGGGCGGACCGTGCGTCGGGCCGCGCGTCCGAGCGAGTCCTGAGCGACGCCCTCGACGCGCGCCGCCTGCGCCGCGGGATCGAGGACGGCGAGTTCGTCACTCGCTTCCAGCCCATCGTCGACATGCGCCACGGTGCCGTCGTCGCCGTCGAGACCCTGGTGCGCTGGAACCACCCCGAACTCGGCATGGTCCCCCCGGCGCTCTTCCTGCCGGCGATGGAGCGCACCGGGCTGATGATCCCCCTCGGGCGCCACGTCCTCAAGAGCGCCCTCGACGTCGCGGTCCGCCTCGCGCACGTCATGGGCGGCGCCGGCGCGCCGACCATGACGGTCAACATCTCCGGATCCGAGTTGCGCTCACCCGGACTCGCCGCCGTCATCGAGCGCGAGCTGCGCCGCCGGGACCTGCCCCCGCGGGCCCTGTGCATCGAGGTCACCGAATCCATGCCCCTGCCCGGAACGTGCGCCGTGCGCGAGCTCGAGACGATCCGCGACCTCGGCGTGGAGATCGCGATCGACGACTTCGGCAGCGGCACAGCGACCCTCGGCCAGGTCAGCTCCCTGCCGGCGACGGCGATCAAGATCGACCGCGACCTGGTGGTCGGCGCCGAGGAGTCCGAGCGCGGACGCTACATCCTGCGCTCGGCGCGCGACCTGGCGCGCGACCTCGACCTTGACTACTGCGTCGAGGGCGTCGAGACGCTGGCCCAGCGCGACCTGATGCTGGCGGCCGGCATCGTCTACGGCCAGGGGTAGCTCTTCAGCGCCCCCGTGGACGTCCCCCAGCTCACCGCCTACGTGGCGGAGCGCGGGACGGCCCCGCGCGCGCGACGCCCCTAGCCGGCGCGGCCCCGCGAGCGGCCCAGCCGCTCGAGCGCGTCGCGCAAGATGACCTCGGTCGTCGCGAAGTTGAGCCGCACGTGGCCCGCGCCACCGGAACCGAAGGCCGCGCCGTCGCTGAGTGCCACGCGCGCGTGCTCGAGGAAGAAGGCGGCCGGTCCCGAGAGGCTCTCCATCTGCCCGCGCGCGGCCTCGCCGCTCCCCAGGCCGAGCGCGCGCAGGTCGAGCCACGCCAGGTACGTCGCCTCGCCGGGCCGGTAGAGGGCGTCGGGCAAGTGCGAGGCGAGCAGGTCGACGAGCAGTTCCTGGCGCGCGCGCAGGTCAACAAGCAGGGACGCGAGCCACGGGTCGGCGCTGGTCAAGGCCGCGCTCTGGGCGATCACGCCCAGTTGACTCGGCCCGGGCACGACGCGGTGGCGAAGACCTTCGATCACGTCGAGGGTCTCGTGGCCCGCGACGAGGACCGCCGCCGGAGCGCCCGCCAGGTTGAAGGCCTTGGACGCGGAGAGCACCGCCACCGCGCGTTGCGCGCCGTCGAGGCTGAGAAGCGGCGTGAAGGTGCCGCGCAGCACGAGCGGTGCGTGGATCTCGTCGGAGATCACCCTCAGCCCGTAACGGGTCGCGAGTTCGAGCGCGCCAACGAGTTCGTCACGCCGGTGCAGGGTGCCGGTGGGGTTGTGCGGGTTGCACAGGAGATAGACCGGTCGCTGTGAGTTGGCTCGCGCGCGGATAAAGGCCGACTCGAGTTCTGTGAAATCGAGGCGGCCGTCCTCGTCCAAGGGGGCCTCCTCGACGACCCGCCCACTGTTCTCCACGTAGGAGTAGAAGGGCGGATAGACCGGGCAGTTCACGACGACGCTGTCGCCCGGCTCGCTGAGGACCGCGATCGCGGCCGCGACGCCACTCATCACGTTGGCGACGGGTCGCGCGTGCGAGGCGACCACTTCCCAGTCCCAGTGGCGAGCGGCGAATCCCGCGAGCGCCTCGACGTAGGAGTCGGCGATGGGGTAGCCCAGGTCGCCGATCTGGGCCGCCTCGACGAGCGCACGCTCGATGGGCGTGGCGAGCGGCACGTCCATCTCGGCGACCCATAGCGGAACGACGTCCTCGGGATAGTGGCGCCACTTCTCGCTCGTGCGGCGGCGCAGCGTGTCAAGGTCCAGGCGTGACAGGGGGCTCGCGTCGCGTTCGGTCATCGCTCTCGACCCTACCGAGCGATCCCTTCGGGGTCCAACCCGCGCTATTGCCGGCTACAGCGACACGGCGTCGGGACGTGGAGCACCGCACACCAAGCGAGGGCCGTCAGGCGCCCTCTCGACTACCTATCCCTACCAACTTCCAGGCGAAACTCGCCGTTGCAGGCCGTCGGGTTACGGGGTCAAAAAGGTCGCGTTGTTGGTCGTCGCGGCGGTGTAGCCCGGCGCCGTCACGCTCGCGTTGGCACACCAACTACCCTGCGACTTCGTCGAGAACGTGAAGGTCACGGTGCCGCTCGTTGACGTCGTCCCGCTCCCCGTCGCCACGGGCGCGCCACCGCACGTGCCGTTGGAGTACACCGAGAGAGCGACGCTCGCCCCGCCAATACTGGAGCCCGTCGAGGAATCTGTCGCCGAGACCGTCAGAGGAACCTTGTAGTTCGGCCCCTTCTTTGTGACGACTCCGGCCGACATCGTGACATTCATCGAGTTCGACGCCGGTGCAGTCGTTGTGGTCGTGGGTGCGGTGGTCGACGTGCTCGACGACGTCGTCGAGGTCGAGCTCGTGGTCGACGTCGATGTCGATGTCGACGTCGACGTGGTTGTCGTGGCGGCCGAGGACGAGAAGATCCAGCTGCCACGACCCGAACAGAGGTCGTAGCCCACGAGGCAGGAGGCCCCGTTGTTTCCCGACGTGATGTCACGGAAGGAGATGTTGTTGGCATAGACGTAGGCCGCGTTCACGACGACCCCCGCGTCGGCCGAGGCCGCCGCCCACATCGGCGTCGAGGCGCTGGTGCCACCCACGGTGTACCAGCCCGACTGGCCGTTGTAGGGCGTGGAGTCATAGACCGCGACACCCGAATTCGGATCGGCATCGAGGGCCACGTCGGGCGTCGCGCGCTTGCCCGCGCAGTTGACTTGGTTGTAACCGGAGAAGCCCGCTTGGGCGGACGTCGCGTTCTCGTAGGCGCTACATCCGCCGCCGCCGCCCGACCAACCGGTCTCGCTGGAGAACGCACCGCTCGAGGTGAAGTTCAGCGTCGTGCCGCCCACCGAGATGACGTTGGGCGAGCTCGACGGATATTCGGCGGGCAGACCCGAGTCGCCGGCGGCGACGAAGAAGCTCACACCGGTGCGCGAGAAGTAGGGATCGTAGGAGGACTCGCCGGAGAACTCCGACCCGCCCCAACTGTTCGACACGTACTGCGCGCGGCTGCTCGCGTATTGCTCGGCGGTCAGCAGGTTGGTGAAGCTCGCCGAGGACGCCTCGACCAGGAGGATGTTCGCGTATGGCGCA
>JAJXXB010000203.1 GCA_021781315.1 Actinomycetes bacterium
GTCTGGGACCTCATCCGCCACGCCCGCGAGCGCGGGATCCGCGTGGGCCCGGGCCGTGGCTCGGCCGCGGGGTGCTGCGTGGCCTACTGCCTGCGCATCGTCGACCTCGACCCGATTCGCTACGGGTTGATCTTCGAGCGCTTCCTCAACCCGGGCCGCAAGCAGATGCCCGACATCGACATGGACTTCGACGAGCGCTACCGCGGCGACATGATCCGCTACGCCGCCGAGCGGTACGGCAGCGACCACGTCGCCCAGATCGTCACGTTCTCGACGATCAAGGCGCGCGCCGCGGTGCGCGACGCGGCGCGCGTGCTCGGCTACCCGCCCCAGCTGGGCGACAAGATCGCCAAGGCCATGCCGCCGCTCGTGATGGGTCAGGACCTGCCCCTCGAGGCGTGTTTTAGCCCGATGCCGGGCTACGAGGGGCGCTACGCGGAGGCGGCCGAGCTGCGCGCGCTCTACGCGGGCGACCCCGAGGTGACCCACGTCATCGACGTGGCCAAGGGCTTCGTCGACAAGCGCCGCCAGGACGGCATCCACGCGGCGGCGGTCGTGATCACCAAGGAGCCGGTGCTCGAGTACGTGCCGGTCCAGCGCAAGGCCGGCCCCAACGGCTCGATCGAGGACGCGCCGATCGTCACGCAGTACGAGGCGACCGCGATCGAGAAGCTCGGCCTGCTCAAGATGGACTTCTTGGGGCTGCGCAACCTCGCGATCATCGAGCGCGCGCTCGAGCACATTCGGCGTCGCCACGGCGTCGAGGTGGACATCGACCACGTGCCCCTCGACGACCCCAAGGTCTACGCCATGCTCCAGCGCGGCGACTCGATCGGACTCTTCCAGCTCGAGGGCGACAAGATGCGCCAATTGATGCGCCGTCTCGCACCGACGTCCTTTGATGACATCGCGGCCCTGGTGGCGCTGTATCGGCCCGGTCCGCTGAGTGAGAACGTGCACAACGACTACGCGGACCGCAAGAACCATCGCCAGGACGTCACGTTCGATCACCCCGATCTTCAAGAGATCCTCGGCGAGACCTACGGGCTGATGATCTACCAAGAGGACATCATGCGCGTGGCCACCAAGGTCGCGGGCTTCTCCATGACCGAGGCCGACGACCTGCGCAAGGCCTGCTCGAAGAAGATCCGCGAGATGATCCAGGCCCAGCGCACGAAGTTCGTCGAGGGCGCCGAGCGCGAGGGGTACGGGAGCGCACTGGGCGAGGCGATCTTCAACAAGATCGAGCCCTTCGCGGACTACGCGTTCAACAAGAGTCACGCCTACGGCTACGCGCTGATCGCGTACCAGAACGCCTGGCTCAAGGCGAACTACCCGGTTGAGTACATGGCGGCGCTGCTCACGTCGTTTCGCGACGACAAGGACAAGGCGGCGATCTACCTCAACGAGGCCCGCCAGATGGGCATCACGGTGGGCGTGCCCGACATCAATCACTCCGACGCCGACTACTCGCCGAGCCCGACCCAGGACCAGACGATCCTCTTCGGACTGGCGGCCGTGCGCAACGTCGGCGAGTCCCTGGTCGAGAAGATCGTCGCGGAGCGCGACGCCGGCGGACCGTTCACGTCGATCTATGACTTCGTGCGGCGCGTGGATCCCGTGGTGCTGAATCGACGCACGATGGAGTCCCTGATCAAGGCCGGTGCCTTCGACGCCATGGGACTGCCGCGCCAGGGGCTGCTACTGCGTATCGACGAGATCGTCGAGGTGACCATGGCGCGTCGGCGCGACCTGGCGCTGGGGATCTCGACCCTCTTCGCCTTCGGTGACGGCGACGGACGTGACGACTGGGAGGGCACCGAGATACCAGTGAGCGACCTCGAGTTCGAGTCGGCGGTCAAGCTCGACTTCGAGCGTGAGATGCTCGGCACCTTCATCTCGGATCACCCCCTCTACGCCGTCGAGTCGGCGCTCGCGGCCAAGACCGACGGCACCATCGTCGCGGTGCGCGAGCGCGCCGAGGACCTCGCGCGCCTCGGCCGCCCCGTGACGGTGGGTGGCCTGTTGACCGAGGTCCAGATCCGCACCACCAAGTCGGGCCAGCAGTACGCGCGCGTCGTGCTCGAGGACCTCGGCGGTGCGATGGAGATCATCTTTTCGGCGCGAAAGTTTGAAGAGTGCAGCGGCTTCCTCGCCAAGGACAACGTGGTCCTGATCAAGGGGCGGCTCGATCACCGCGACGAGGAGGTGCGATTCAGCGCGATGGACGTGACCCAGTTGCGCGCGGCTCGCCTGGACGAGGAGCTGCGCTTGACCCTTCGCCCCGAGGACCTGACCGCGGGCACCATCGCCACCCTGCGCGAGATCCTGGTGCGTTATCCGGGGCCCTCGCCGGTGATCGTCGAGACCGGAACCTCGGGAAAAGCCTTCAAACTAGGCCCTGAATTCAACGTCAACATCGCGGGTGTGGTCGGGGATTTGCGCAGCGAATTTGGACGAAACGTCATCAAGGCCTAGTCCAGATTGCCAGGGGCGAAACGTCCCGTAGAATGGTGTCCTATGGCAATGACCGTCACCACGAAGGACACCACCGCCCTCAGCGACGCGGAACTCGCCGAAATGGCCGACCTCTGCGTCGACCGTGAGCCCAACTTCGACATCGGATTCCTCTCCAAGCAGCGCGAGGAGTGGGTGTTGGTCACCTGCGCGCGCGAGGGGAGCAAACTGCGCGGCTACTCATTTGGCACCCTCGAGCGCATCGGCGGAACGCCGTCGCTGCTGCTTGGCCTCTTGCTGGTCGAGCGAAACGCGAAGAGCGACCAGACGCTCAAGGCGATCTTGCACGACCAGTTCCGCCGGGCGCTGCTGGCCTTTCCCGACGAGGACGTGCTGTTGGGCGCGCGCCTGACCGCGCCGGACGGCTTTCGCGCGTTCTTGGGGCTCGAGGACATCGTGCCGCGCAAGGGCTATCGTCCGACGGGCGAGGACCGCGCCTGGGGCCGACGCCTGGCCAAGCGCTTCGGCGCCGAGAAGGCGATCGACGACCAGACGTTCGTCATGACCCTGCCGGCGGGTCCGGTGGGCTGCCTGGACTACGTCGCCGCCAAGGGTGCGATCCCCGAGGGCGCCGAGGAGTTCTTCGAGAGTCTCGAGCCCCACAAGGGCCAGCGGTTGGTGGTCTTCGGCTGGGCCATGGCCGAGGCGCTCGCGTCGGGCAAGTTGCCGCGCTAACTAGTTGCGCGGCAAGAGGCCGGTGCAGCTCTTGTAGCAGTGCCCGTCGATGGGCGACGACAGGGTCGTGAGCACGTAGGTCGGCCGAAAGCCGAGTGCCGTGCTCAGGTCCTTGCCCGCGAGTGAGGTGCGCCGGGTCGCCTCCATCGTGCGAATCGCGTGGGTGTCCTCGCACAGCAGCCACACGTCGTCGCCGAACCAACCGAATCGCACCCAGGTCGATCCGTCCTCGATGCGTCGCAGCAACTGGGGACCGCGATCGGCGGCGATCAGCGCGACACTGGGCCGTTCGCCGCGAAACTCCCAGTAGGGGGCGCTGGGGCCGCGAAAGCCGAAGAGGGGACCGTCGGAGGGCGTGGATAATTCCTCGAGCCACTTGCGCACGCGACGACCGTGGTACGTGCCGAGTCGACGAGGCAGGTCGGCCAGGCTGACCGCTTCGGGCTGGGCGAGGTCGGTGCGCTCGATGTCCTCAGCGAGCTGGCCCTCGACGACGTCGAAGGCCACGAGGTCGGTCTCGAGGTCCTCGGGCCAGGGAATACGCCAGCGGACGATCGTTTGGGACGCGAGGTCCACGACGGTCGTCGACTCCTTCGTCGAACCCAGGACCAGTCCGAACATGGTCGAACCCGGCGTCAAGTCGACGGTGGGGTAGTGGGGCGTTCGCTCGACGAGTTGACGGATGGCCCGGGCCGCCGGGTCGCGCGAGAACAGCGCCATCAGCGACTCAACTCCTCCAGCTGGGCGCTCAACTCGGCCACGGAACGTGCCGGCATCAGGCAGGCGCCCCCGCGACAGACGTAGGCGGCGCCACTGTCGCGACCCGCGAGGAGCGGTGACGAATTGGAGCCGGTGATCACAACGCTGCGGGGCACGACACTCAATCGTACGTGCTCGAGGAGGTCGTTTGGCGGGCCGGGCACCACGACCTCGACACCGTCGAGTGCGAAGCGTGCCGCGCCGACGAGGTCGGCCACCGCGCGCGGATGTTGGCTGATCAACGTGGCCCCCAGGGAGACGAGGCGTCCGGCCACGGCGAGGCGATCGGGGTCGGCGTCCACGAGCGCCAGACGAGCGAGGGCCCGCGTGGCGGTCGCGTGGCCCGAGGGACCGGCCCCGTCGAAGATCTCCTTGGGACGGGTGAGCAGGTCGGTGGCGAGGTCACTGGAGGAGAAGACGCCCCCACCGCGTTGAGGGTTCTGGGCGGTGGGCACCTCGCCGTCCCAGTAGTGGGCGAGTAGGTAGTTCGCGGTCGAACGTGCGCGCCGCAACCAGACGTCGTCGCCGGTTGACTCGAACGCATCGAGTTGGGCGTCGGCCAGCGCGGCGACGTCGGCGAGCGTCGCGTGGACGTTGCGGTGCTGGGTGCGATAGAGGACGTCACCGCTGGCGTGGGTGGCACCGAGTCGCTCGAGCAGGTCGAGGGCGACGGCGTCGAACGTGGCGTCGCGTAGGCCCAGGCAGGCCGAGGCGAACTGGGCGTTCCACTCGAGGATCACCTTGTCGTCGCGCGCCGGTTGGGTCCGTCGGGCGCGCGCCGCGCGCAGCGCGGCCAGAGCGCCGGCGAGGTCGGAGGGCGCGAGGAAGGGCTCGTGCGCCCCGAGGCGCGGCACCGAGCGCCCCTCGAGGTCTCCCGCCTCGGTGATCGTCCAACGCGCCAGGACACGTGTCAGGTCCCCGGCGCGCCCGGCCGCGCGCAGCGCGTCGGAGACCTCCTCGGGCGTCCAGGTGACGTGGCCCCCCTCGACCCCGGCCGCGTCGGCGTCGAGCGACGCGGCGTAACCGTCCGGCACGGCGAGCTCGTCGATGACGAAGGACAGTGTTGACACCGCAACGTCGCGCCAGTCGTCTCGCTTGTAGCGGCGCGCGGCGTGCGCGTAGGTCCGCGCGAGGAGGGCCTGGTCGATCAGCATCTTCTCAAAGTGGGGCACGTGCCACCGAGAGTCGACGCAGTAACGGGCGAACCCGCCGCCGATGTGATCGTAGAGACCCCGGCGGGCCATGGCATCGA
>JAJXXB010000011.1 GCA_021781315.1 Actinomycetes bacterium
GCCAGCCGTGGGTCGTCTACGGGCTGCTCAAGACCTCTAACGCCGTCAGTCTCATCGCCCCGGGCTACGTGGCGACCTCGCTCATCGGGTTCACGGCGATCTACACCCTGCTCGCCGTCGTGGAGATCGGGCTGATGATCCGCCTGGCCAAGGTCCCGTCCGAACCGATCGCGCTCGACGACCGGGTGCCCGAGCTCATCTACTAGGAGGCGTCATGCTCGCACTGCTCGCACTGCTCGCCACCTCGCCCAGCGGACTCGAGCAGCTCTGGTTCGCGCTGATCGGGGTGCTCTGGCTGGGGTACTTCTTCCTCGAGGGCTTCGACTTCGGGGTCGGGGTGCTGCTGCCCTTCGTCAGTCACGACGACGTCGACCGTCGCGTGGTGGTCAACACGATCGGCCCGGTCTGGGACGGGAACGAGGTCTGGCTGATCACCGCCGGCGGCGCGACCTTCGCCGCCTTCCCGCTCTGGTACGCGACGGTCTTCAGCGGTTTCTACCTGGCGCTCTTCGTCGTGCTCGCCGCCCTGATCTTCCGGGGCATGGCCTTTGAGTTGCGCCACCGACGCGACGACGAGCGCTGGCACCGGTGGTGGGACCGGGCGCTCTTCTGGGGTTCGGCGCTGCCCGCATTGCTGTGGGGGGTGGCCTTCGCCGACTTCGTCCACGGCGTGCCCATCGTCGCCGGCGGCGCGTGGACGGGCACCTTCTTCGACCTGATCAAGCCCTACGCGCTGCTCGGCGGTCTCGCCACTCTGAGCCTCTTCACCCTTCACGGGGCGACCTACCTCGGGCTCAAGACCGAGGGCGCGGTCCGCGAACGCGCTCGCGAGCTGGCCCGATGGTTGGCGCCGACGACCACGGTCATCGTGACGGCCTTCCTCGGGTGGAC
The DNA here is from genome assembly GCA_021781315.1 of Actinomycetes bacterium. Next base: position 892 of record JAJXXB010000011.1, read on the forward strand.
GTATCTGAGCGCCCACGCTTGGCACCGGACGGGGCTCGTGCCGCCGCTGCTGCCGATCCTCGGGGTCGGGGCGCTCGCGGCGGTGGGCTGGCTCGTGCACGACCGTCTGGAGGGCTGGGCCTTCATCGCGACCGCCTTCGTGGTGGTCGCGTTCTTCACGACCTTGCTGCTCAACCTCTACCCGAACGTGCTCGTCAGCTCGGTGCGCTCGGCCTACGACCTCTCGATCACCCAGAGCGCGTCGCACCCCTACACGCTGACGGTGATGAGCTGGGTGGCGCTCGTCTTCACCCCCTTCGTGCTCGTCTACCAGAGCTGGACCTACTGGATCTTCAAGAAGCGCGTTCGTCGACCCGACCCGGTCGACGCCCGCTCGAGCGAGGTGTGAGCGAGTCACCCGCGGCGCTGCTCGCGCGGCTGCGCCGGACCTCACCGCTGGTCACCCGGTCACTGGTGGCTGCGAGCGCGTTGGGTGTCCTCGCGACGATTGCCATCATCGCCCAGGCGGTCGCGATCGCGGGGGCGGTCTCGACGCTCGTGGCGCACCGCGCGAGCGCGGTGACCGGCCCGATCGTCTGGCTGCTCGGCGCGACCCTGGTGCGAGCCGTCGCGGTGGGCGCGAGCGAGCCCGTCGGAGCCTCGCTCGCCGCGCCGGTGCGTCAGGACCTGCGCCGCCGGGCGCTGCGCCAGCTCGTGCATCGGGGGCGCTCGACGAACCTCGATGCGACGGTCCAGCTGCTCACCCGTGGCGTCGACGAGGTCGAGGCCTTCCTCGTGGCGTCGGTGCCCTCGCTGGTGCTCGCCGCACTCGCACCGCTCACGCTGCTCGTCTACCTCACGGCCCGCGACTGGCTGAGCGGGGTGATCGTCGCCGTCTCGGCGCTGTTGCTGCCGATCTTCATGTGGTTGCTCGGGCTCGCCGCGAAGGACGCGATGGAGCAGCGCTGGCGCGACCAGCAGCGCCTGGCCGCCTACTTCGGCGACGTCGTGCGCGGGATGATCGTGCTCAAGTCGGTCAACCGGTCGAGAGCGGCGGTGGCGGGACTCGACGAGATCGGTGCGTCGCTCACGGCCTCGACCATGGCGACGCTGCGCGTCGCGTTCCTGTCGAGCTTCGCGCTCGAGTTGCTGAGTTCGCTCGCGACGGCGCTCGTCGCCCTCGTGCTCGGCCTGCGACTGGTCCACGGCGCCATCTCGCTCGACGTCGCGTTGGTCGTGCTGCTGCTCACCCCTGAGGTGTTCGTGCCACTGCGCCGCGCCGCCTCCCAGTACCACGCGTCCTCGACCGGGGTGGCGGCCGCCGGTGAGGTGCTCGCGTTGCTCGAGGGGGAGCGCGGACGCGGCACCCGACCGGCGCCGTCGCGCGCGCCGCGCATCGAACTGGTCGACCTCGTCGTCACCGCGGGGGTGGACCCCGTCAGCGTGGTGATCGAGCCCGGCTCGCTCGTCACCGTTCGTGGACCCTCGGGCGTGGGCAAGTCGACCCTCGCCGCGGTCGTCGCGGGACTCGCCGAACCCGTGTCGGGCACCGTCCTCGTCGACGGCGTCGAGCTGGACGAGCTCGACCTCGACGCGTGGCACGAGCGGATCGGGTGGCTCGCCCAGGAGCCGGTGCTGCGCGGCGCGACCGTGCGCGACGCGGTCGCCCAGGGCCGTCGCGTCGAGGACCGAGCGATCCGCGAGCTGCTCAGCGACCTCGACCTCGACCTCGACCTCGCGTACCCGCTCGCCGAGGGAGCCACGCTGTCCGCCGGCGAACGGCGCCGCGTGGCCCTCGCCGCCTGCTTGGTGGGAGGGCCCGTGGTCCTGGTGCTCGACGAGCCGACGTCCCACCTCGACGCGGCGAGCGAGGCCGCGGTGCGCGCCGCCATCGACGCGAGCCCCGCGACGCGGGTCATCGTGACGCATCGTCGTCTGGTCGGCGACGGCGAGATCGTGCTGCGGCGATGACCACGCTCGGTGAGGCCCTCGTCGCCGAGCGCCCGGCGATTGGTCGAGCGCTCTGGGCCGGGGCACTCGTGAGCGTGAGCACGGTCGGACTCGCCTCGACGTCGGCGTGGCTGATCGTGCGCGCGAGCGAGCGGCCGGCGATCCTGTCACTCACGGTGCCGATGGGTCTCGTGCAGCTCTTCGCCCTCGCCAAGGCCGTGGGACGCTACTTCGAACGCACCGCGACCCACCGCGCCGCGCTCTCGGTCATGGGCCGGGTACGCGCCAGCGTCGCGAGCCGCCTCGAGCCGCTGGTGCCGGCCGGGCTCGGACCCCACAGCGCGTCGGTGGTCGACCTGGCCGTTCGTGACGTCGATCGCGTCCAGGACCTACTCACCGCCGTGGCGGCTCCACTCGCGGCGGGCGTGCTCGGCGTGCTCGTCGCGGCGGCGGTCAGTGGTGTCGTCGTCCCCGCCGCGGCGGCCGTGCTCGCCGCTGCCGTCGCCGCGAGCCTCGTGTTCGCGCTGGGCGGCGCGCGCTGGGCGGCCGCGAGCGAGACCTCTTTCGACGAGGCGCGCACCGCCCTCGTCGCCCTCGTCGCCGAGGTGGCCCGTGACCCCGCAGGCGTCGCGACGGGCGAGGGCCTGGGGAGCGTCGCGCGCCGACTCGACGCACTCGAGACCCGGCGCGACCGCGCGCGCGCTCGCGCGAGCCGCGTGCGCGGTCTCGTCGCCGGTCTCGTCAGCGCCAGTGGGGGCCTCGGCGCCGCGATGGCCCTCGTCGCCACCGAGCGCGCGCGTCACGGACACCTCGGCGCCGCCCTCGTCGCGGTGCCGGTCGTGACGACGCTCGCCGCGATCGACCTCGTCGGTGGGCTGAGTGGTGCGATGACGGGTTGGCGCGGCGACCGGGCGGCGATCGATCGTCTCGAGTCGCTCAGTCAGCGTGTCGCCCCGGTCGTCGAAGTAGCCGGCCCCCCTCGCGACCTGCGCGGTGAGGTTCGCGCGACGAACCTGCGCGTGACCCACGATGGACGCGTCGCGCTCGCCGACGCGTCGCTCGCGCTCGCGCCGGGCGAGGTCGTGGTGATCCGCGGCCCGAGCGGCGCGGGCAAGACCACCCTCGCCTGGGCGCTCGCGAAGTTCGTCGACCCCTCGGGCGGACGGGTGAGCCTCGCCGGGGCCGACTACGCCGGGTTGAGCTCGGCCACGGTCCGTCGCGCCGTCGGCTACGTCGACGACGCGCCGTACGTCTTCGCGACGACCCTCGCCGGCAACCTACGCGTGGTGGCGCCCGACGCCTCTGACGAGGAGCTGCTCGAGGTCCTCGAGGCGGTCGGGCTCTCGGCGCTGCTCGAGCCCGCGGGCCTCGCGCGCGAGCTCGGGGGCGCCTCGATCGGGCTCTCGGGGGGCGAGCGCACGCGTCTGGGCGCGGCGCGGGCCCTGCTCGCGCGGTGGCCGATCGTCGTGCTCGACGAGCCGACCGAGGGCCTCGACGCCGTCGCGGCGACCCGCGTCCTCGCCGCCATCACGGCGCGCGTCGAGGGGGTGGTCATCATCTCGCACCGCGAGGGGGACGAGGCGGTGGCGACCCGGGTCGTCGAGCTCGTCGAGGGGCGCGTCGCGCGTTAGGCGGGCTCGAGCAGGGCCGCGCGCAGTCGCGCCAGGGTGTGCGCGGACAGCCCCGCCCGGGTCAACCAGCGAACCGCGCCACCGTCTCGCTCGTCGAGCGTGGCGAGGAACTCGATCATGGTGTCGGGCTCGGCGGCGAGGCGCGACGGGTCGGTGCGCGCGATGGTCTCGGCGTAGACCTCGTCGGCGGCGAGGCGCGCCACCATGTCGCGCACCGGGCCGGCCGAGCGCGCGTAGTCCTCGACGATGGCGTCACGCTCGACGCCCAGCGCCTCGAGGACCAGGGCGATCAGCACCCCGGTGCGGTCCTTGCCGAAGAAGCAGTTGACGAGCACGGCGTGGTTCGCGACGTCGGCGATCGCCTCGACGGCCTCGACGATGGCCGAGGGCCCCTGGGCGAGGTAGTCGCGGTATCGGGTCGCGAGCGGTGCGAGCGCCGCGTTGGGGTCCGGCGGGCGCTCGAGGAGCCGGTCAAAGGATAGGGAGTGGTTCACGAAGGCGATCGGGTCACTCGCCAAGAGACCGCGACCGGTGTAGGCGATCTCACTGGGGTCGCGCAGGTCGATGTTGAGCGAGACGCCCCGCTCGTGCAGGGTCGCGACGTCGCGCTCGCTCGCGTCGTGCAGCGCGGCGGCGCGCAGCAGGCGTCCGCGCGCGACCCGTCGCCCGTCGGTCGTCGCCAG
>JAJXXB010000046.1 GCA_021781315.1 Actinomycetes bacterium
CGCCGTAGGTGCCGAGCAACTCGGGATAGAGCAGAGCGATCGTCAGCACGGCGTCGACTCCTCCAGGGCGTCGGCGAAGGCGGTGTAGTTGGCGAGCAGGTAGAGAGTGTCGTCGATCGGCTCGACTACGCCGTCGTCGAGACGCCACTCGACGCCGGCGTAGTCGAGACGGGTCGCCAGATCGAGCTGGCGATCTCCAAAGCAGCGCACGCGGTGCCCGCGCAGTCGCTCGAAGGGCACGTCGTAGAGCCACGACGGGTCGCGCCCGTCGGCGACGCGCGCGTTGATCGCGACCCAGACCTCGGCCGGCGAGGAAGGAATCTCCTCGAGCAGCGCCGAGAAGCCGGCCGGGTTCTTCGCGAGCAGCAGGCGCACGTTCTGGCCGCGGTAGGTCCGTCGCGAGAAGCGGCCAGCAACGGAGGTCACTTCGCGCATTCTCGCGGCGGCCTCGGGAGGCGCAACGCCGACCTCGAGGAGCGCGGTCAGGGCCATCGCGGCGTTGGCCCGGTTGAAGTCGCCCAGCAACGACAACGTGAGATCGACCGACGCGCCGTCGATGACGAGCTCGTCACCGGTAAGGCGCGTGGCGATCGTCGTCGGTCGAGAGAATCCGCAGAGGCAGTGCCAAGTGGAGTGCTCGGGCGCGAGAGGACGGGTGCAGTGCGGACAGGACTGCGCGTCGCCCAGCCAGCCCGTGGGAACGTCGCACCAGCGCACCCGCGAGGCCGTTTCGGCCGCGAAGACGACGAGGGGGTCGTTCACGTTGGCCACGACGAGCGTGGCCGTGCGTGAGAGCGCACTGCGCCACTTGCCGGCCAGCACGCGCACCTCGCTCGCACGATCAAGTTGGTCGCGCGAGAGGTTAAGAAGCACCACCACGCGCGGCGTGCAGCGGCGGATGACCTCGGGGAGCCAGGCCTCGTCCACCTCGAGAACGACGCGCGTGGCGCGTGTCGTGGCGAGCGCCGCGACGTGTCCGGCCGGCATGTTGGCGCCGGTGGCGTTAGTGGCCACCCTTTCGCCCCAGCCGGCGGCGATCAAGGCGGTCGTGGTCGTCTTACCGTTCGTGCCCGAGACGCAGACGATCTGGCGGCTCGCGGACAGTTGTTCAAGCAGATCAGGGCAGATACGCAGTCCCACCCGTCCGCCGGCGACGGTGCCGGCGCCGCGGCCGGTCACGCGCGAGAGCCAGTTGACCCCGCGCAGCGCCACCACGGCGACCCGAGCACGAGCCGAAAGCCGAAAGGTCACCCACTCACGCTAATCAACCCGGAAAACACAAAAGGACCAACCAGGGGGGATGGTTGGTCCTTTTGCAAAACCTTGGCTTCCCCGAAGGGGGGGTTTCGGTGAAGCAGGCTGAAACCAGTATGACGAATTTCGGCGTATCAATCAAGTCGATAAACTCGATACCTCTCATCTCTATACTAGATACGTGGACCTCCGCCAACTCGAAGCCCTCATCGCGATCGACGAGCACGGATCGTTCTCGCGCGCGGCCGACGCCCTGGGAACCGTGCAGTCGAACATCTCGAGCCGGATCGCCCGCTTAGAGGGCGAACTCGGCACCGAACTCGTGAATCGCTCCAGTGGTGTGCTGAGCGAGTCGGGCACCGTCGTCGTGCACCGCGCCCGGCGAGTGCTCGGCGAGATGAGCGCCATCGTCGCCGACGTGGCCGAGCTGACGGCCGACGTGCGCGGTCCCGTCAGTCTCGGGGTGATCGGCACGGCGGGACGCTGGATCGTTCCCCTGCTACTCGAGGCCCAGCGCGTGGCCTATCCGCACATCGGGCTGCGCATCGTGGAGGGATCGAACTCGACCCTCGAGCCCCAGGTCGTCAACGGCCAGCTCGATATGGCCGTTCTGGCCTGGCCGGTCGAGGCGCCCGAGCTCTCCAAGGCCGACCTCTTCAGCGAGGACCTCGTCTTGATCGTCGCCCGCGACCACCCCCTGGCCCGCGTCGGATCATCGGTCACCTTCGCCGCTCTCGCCGACTACGAACTCCTGTTGCCATTGCAGGGTACGGCGCTACGCCACGAGCTCGAGGTGGCGAGCCGCATCCAGGGCGTCCAGTTGCGCCCCCTCATCGAACTCGACGGGCTGCGCACCATCGCCTCGCTGACCTTTGACGGCCACGGGCCCTCGATCCTGCCCGCGACCGCCCTGTCGGCCCACCTGGCCGACAAGTTCGTCGCCGTGCACGTCGAGGGCCTCGCCAAGCGGCGTGTCAGCCTCGTGTCGCGGCGCTTCGGCTTCCCCTCGGCCCCGGTGCGTGCGATCAACGCCCTGCTGCGCGAGACGATCGCCGACGCTCGCGTCGTGCCCGAGGGGATCTACATCCCCACCCGCTCGACGCCCTTGTAGTTCTGGCAGGATTGTCCGATGGCACTGCGCCGCCACGAGATCGCCGACTACATCGTGGCGCGCGACGCCGCCTTCGCGCCCGTCGTGGCGGCAATCGGCCCGCCCCCGGCGCGACCGCGCGTTCTCGTCGACGATCGGTTCTCGCACCTCGTGCGTTCGATCACCCACCAGCTGTTGGCCATCAAGGCCGCGATGACGATCCACGGCCGGGTCATCGAACTGGTCGGCGGTGAGGTCACGACCGCCAACGTGCTCTCGCTCTCGGTCGCGGACCTGCGCGCGGCGGGACTCTCGCGCACGAAGGCCGAGGCGATGATCGAACTTGCCGACTTCGTCGACGGCGGACGCGTACGGATCGCCCGTCACGGCTACATGGACGACGCCGACGTGGTCGCTGACGTGACCCAGGTGCGCGGCATCGGGCCCTGGACCGCGCACATGTACCTCATGTTCACCCTGGCCCGTCGCGACGTCTGGCCGACCGGCGACTTCGGCGTGCGCCACGGTTGGTCGGTCATCCACGGCCTCGACGAGAACGTCAGCGAGGCCGAGCTCGCCCGTCTCGGCGAGCCCTTCGTGGGGGTGCGCTCGGCGGTGGCGGACTACTGTTGGGCCGCCGTTGACGAGGTGAGTTGGCAGTAGCCTCGAGCCATGCTCACCCTCGCTGACTTCGAACGTGACGCCCTGGCGACCCTGCTCGCCTACGGCGAGATCCCCTGCCTGTCGCCGATGTACGACACCGCCTGGCGCGAGAACGGCCACGTCGAGGCGGCCGTGGAGCTCCTGGCCGACTGGGCGCGCCAGCGACGGCTCGCGAACTTCGAGGTCGCGGTGCACCGACTCGACGGCCGCACTCCGCTTCTCGCCGTGACCGTCGAGGCGACGGGGGCCGGCGCCGGCACCGCGGTCCTCTACGGACACCTCGACAAGCAGCCGCCCCTGGGCGACTGGTCCGAGGGGCTGGCCCCCTTTTCGCCCACGCGGGTGGGCGACCGGCTCTACGCGCGCGGCCTGGCCGATGACGGCTACTCCACCTTCTCGGCGCTGCTCGCCCTCGAGACCCTCGAGGCCGCCGGCACACCGCACAGTCGCGTCGTGGTGTTGATCGAGGCCAGCGAGGAGAGCGGCAGCCCCGACCTCGACGCCTACCTCGAAGAGCTGCGCGAGCACTTGGGCGACGTGCGCTTCATGGTCTGTCTCGACTCGGGGGCGCTCACCTACGACCGCCTCTGGGTGACGACGTCGCTGCGCGGCATCGTCAACGTCGCGGTCACCGTCGGAGTGCTCTCGCGCGGCCAGCACAGCGGCGCCGTGAGCGGCGTCGCGCCGTCGTCCTTTCGCCTGCTGCGCCAACTGCTCGATCGCGTCGAGGACTCGCGCACCGGCGACATTCTGGTCGATGAGCTCCTGGCCGAGATCCCCGACGCCCACGTCGAGGCGGCCCGTGCGACGGCCGAGGAGTTCGGAGACGTGACGGTGGCCGACCTGCCGCTGCTCGACGGCGTCGCACCGATGGGCGCGAACGCGGCCGAGCGGATCCTTCGCTCGACGTGGTATCCCACGCTCTCGGTGGTGGGCATGGGCGGGGTGCCCGAGCCCGAGATCGCCGGCAACGTCCTGCGCCCCTTCACCACCGCGGTGCTGTCGTTCCGCCTGCCCCCGACGACCGACTCCGAGGACGCCGCGCGCGCCATCGTCTCGGCCCTCTCCTTCGACGCGCCCGAGGGCGCCGCGGTCGAGGTCGAGATGATCCAGGCCGCCGACGGCTGGATGGCCCCACCGCTCGAGCCCTGGCTCGACGACGCCCTCAGCGACGCCAGCCGCCTCGCCTTCGGCCGCGAGGCGGGATTCACCGGCGAGGGCGGGTCGATTCCCTTCCTCGCCTCACTGGCCCGGCGCTTCCCCGAGGCCGCCTTCGTGGCGACCGGCGTGCTCGGCCCCGACTCGAACGCCCACGGCATCGACGAGATGCTCGACCTGCCCACCACGGTGGCCGTCACCAACGCGGTGAGCCACCTGCTCGCGTCCTTCGCCGCGGCCGACGAGGCGCGTTAGCTCCTCGGCACGTCCTTCCAGGCCACGTTCTTGTCCGAGCGCGGCTCGCCGGGCAGACCCAGGACCCGCTCGCCGATGATGTTGCGCATCACCTCGCTGGTGCCGCCTTCGATCGAGTTCGCGCGCATGCGCAAGAAGGCCTTTCGCATGTCGCCGCTCGCGAGCGCCGTCTCCGTGGGACGGATCAGCGGGTAGTTCGAGCCATACAGCATGCCGGCCGCCCCCATCAGGTTCACGCAGAGCTCGCTGGTGCGCTGGTTCTCCTCGGCGAAGGCGAGCTTGGCGACCGAACCTTCGGGACCCGGCGTGCCGGCCTTGCGCAGGTCGCTCGCGCGCCAGTTGGTGAGTCGGGCCACCTCGTTGCGCACCCAGGCGCTCACCAGCTCGGCGCGCACCGCGTGGGCGTAGGCGTCCTCGCGCCCGCTCCAGCGTTCACGCCAGATCTTGACGGCCTCTCCGATCAGCCCGCTGCCGCGCGGGGGCACGGTGCCGCCGATGGAGACTCGCTCGTTCATCAACGTCGTGATCGAGACGTTCCAGCCCTCGCCCACGCCGCCCAGGCGCCGCGAGTCGGGCACGCGCACGTCTTGAAAGAAGCACTCGTTGAACTCGGCCTCGCCGGTCACCTGGTAGAGAGGGCGCACGTCGACACCGGGATCGTGCATGCCGACGATGAAG
>JAJXXB010000163.1 GCA_021781315.1 Actinomycetes bacterium
GCGGGCGATGAACGACACGTTCGAGTGGGTCGGGTCGACGGTGTAGACGCCGGCGGGGGGAAGAACGGTGGTGGTGGACTGCGTGGTCATTCTGATCTCCTGTTGGGGTTGGTACTTCTGGGGATGGACCCAGTATAGTTGCTTCTACAACTATTTGTCAAGCAGTAATTTCTTCAGCAACTAGATGCTATACTGGGTCCATGTCACTCCAGTCGAGCGCGTGCCCCTCGGGCGATGAGAAGGTCGAACTCTTCGGCCTGCTCCTAGAGACCAACGCCCGTCTGGCCCGCACCCTGGGTCTCGAACTCGAGGCCCAGTGCGACCTGCCCCTCGCCTGGTTCGAGGTCCTGTTGCAGCTGCGCCGCGCGAACGACTCGCGCCTCAAGATGAACCAGGTCGCCGACGCCATCGTGCACTCGACGGGCGGCACCACGCGCCTGATCGACCGGTTGGCCGAGGCCGGTCTGGTCGAGCGACAGTCCTGCCCGTCGGACCGCCGCGCCATCTACGTCGCCCTGACCAGCGCCGGTGACGCCAAGCTCGACGAGGCGCTCGGAGTCCACCTGAGCTACCTGGAGAAGAACCTCGCCGGCCGCTTGAGCCCGAGCGAGCGATCGACGCTCACCGGACTGCTCACCAAGATCAACACGCCCGCCTAGGGCTAGATCACCCGCGTCACCCACACGCGCGCCGCGCGCTCGTCGTCGAGTTCGAGGGCGGTGCCCTCTCCCACGCCGGGCGTCGCTTCGACGCGACTGGCCAGCACCTCAGAGGCGAGCGAGGCGTAGTCCGCGGCCAGATCGTCGAGCCCCTCGAGGTGCAAGATGATGCGGTCGGCGACGTCGAAGCCCGAGGACTTGCGCAGGTCCTGCACCTGGCGCACCACGTCGCGCAGGAGTCCGCGTCGGCGCAGGTCGTCGGTGAGCGTGAGATCGAGCGCCACCACCTCGGCGCCGTCGCGCGAGACGGCGAATCCGCCCTGTCCCTTCACCCGCAACTCGATCTCCTCGCCGCTGAGTTCGAACGTGCCGCTCGAGAGCTCCACGCGCACCGTGGAACCCGACTCGAGGGCCGCCGCGCTCGCGGTGGCGTCGAGTGCCGCGAGCGCCGGGCGAAGTTCCTTGACCGCCTCGCCTAGTCGCGGTCCGACCAGGCGGAAGTTGGGCACCAGTTCGAAGGTGAGCACCTCGGCGAGCTCGGAGGTGAACTCGACCACGTCGACGTTGAGCTCGTCCTCGACCACGCCGGCCGGAGGCCGCGGGCTGCCCGCGGGCAGGAAGACGAGGGCGCGCGAGAGGGGCTGGCGGACCTTGACGCCGGCCTCGGCGCGCGCCGCGCGACCCAGGGACGTGAGTCGGCGCGCGACGTCCATCTGCACGTCGAGTCCGACGTCGCGACGCGACGCGACGACCTCGGGCCAGTCGGCCAGGTGGACCGACGCGTCCTCGGAGACGGCGAAGAGGTCGTGGTAGAGGCGCTCGGCCGTGAAGGGGCAAAAGGGCGCGAGCAGCAGCGACACGCGCTGGAGGACCGCCAGCAGCGTCGCCTGGGCCGCGAGGGAGTCCCCGGCCGGGGCGTCGGGGTCGGTGCGCCAGAACCGGCGCCGGCTGCGGCGCACGTACCAGTTCGACAGGTCGTCGATGAACTCGGCGAGCGGGCCCGTCGCCGAGAGGGGCTCGTATCCCTCGAGTGACGTCGTGACCACCTCGGTGACGGCCTCTAGGCGTGAGAGGATCCACTGGTCGATGACGGGGCGCTCGGACTCGAGCGGGATCGAGGGATCCTCGGGGTCGAAGCCGTTGAGCGACGCGTAGGTCGAGAAGAAGCTGAACGTGTTCCACAGCGTCGCCAGGGTCTCGCGTAGCGAGTGGTCGATGGCGCGCAGGCTCGAACGCGTCGAAGTCCACGGAGAGCCCTGGGAGAACATCCACCAGCGCAGCGGGTCGGCGCCGCGGGTGTTGAGGACGTCCCAGGGGTCGATGACGTTGCCCACCGACTTGGACATCTTGCGCCCGTTCTCATCCACGATGTGCCCGAGGCACAGGACGTGCTGGTAGGGCGTCGCGCCGAAGACCAGGGTGTTGACCGCCAGCAGCGAGTAGAACCAGCCACGCGTCTGATCGATCGCTTCGGCGATGAACTGGGCCGGGAACTGCATGGCCTCGGCCGATCCCGCGACGTGGGGGTATCCCACCTGGGCGGCCGGCATCGCGCCCGAGTCGAACCAGGCGTCGATCACCGGTTCCACCCGTCGGGCCTCGCCCGCGCAGGTCGGGCACGCGATGGTCACCTCGTCGATCGCCGGACGGTGCGGATCGAGCTCGGAGAGGTCGCGCCCGGCGAGCGCGGAGAGCTCGGCGCGCGAGCCCACGCAGGTCAGGTGGTTCTCGCCACAGCGCCAGATCGGCAGCGGCGTGCCCCAGAAGCGGTCGCGCGAGAGCGCCCAGTCGACGTTGTTGGCCAGCCACTCGCCGAAGCGCCCGTCGCGGATGTGCTGGGGGTGCCAGTCGATGGTGGCGTTCTCTGAGAGGAGCTTGTCCTTGAACTGGCTCGTCGCGATGTACCAGCTGGGCTTGCCCCAGTAGATCAGCACCGTCGAGCAGCGCCAGCAGTGCGGCAGGGAGTGCACGTAGTCCATGCGGCGCATCAGGATGCCGCGGCGCTCGAGCTCGTCGTTGATGTCGTGGTTCGCCTCGCGCACGTCGCGGCCCTCGAGCCAGGGAACCGCGCTGGTGAAGGCGCCGTCGGGGCCGACCGGATTCAGGGTCGGCAGGCCGTTGGCGCGCGCGATCACGCGGTCGACCTCGCCGAAGGCCGGTGACTGGTGCACGAGGCCGGTGCCGTCCTCGGTCGTCACGTAGTCCGCCGCCACCACGTAGCAGGCGTCGACGCCCTCGGGCAGGGCCACGTCGTCAAAGGGCCGCTGGTAGTGCACGCCGAGCAGGTCGGTGCCCGAGAGCGTGGACTCGGCGCGCGCACCCTCGCCAAAGACCGCCTCGACGAGGTCGGCCGCGACGACCACCCCGCCGACGACGGCGTACGTGATCTCGGGATTCACCGCGATCGCCACGTTGGACAGCAGCGTCCAGGGCGTCGTCGTCCACACCGCGAGGTGCGTCGCACCGGCGAGCGCCGGGTGATCGGCGGCGTCGGTGATGGCGAGCTTCACGTAACAGCTCTCGTCGGTCTCGTCGGTGTAGACGCCGGGCTGGCCGAGCTCGTGGCTCGAGAGCGCCGTGCCGCAGCGCGGGCAGTACGGGACGACCTTCAAGTCCTCATAGAGCAGACCGCGCTCGAAGAGCTGTTGGAGCTGCCACCACACGGACTCCACGTAGGAGGGGTGGAACGTGTAGTAGGCGTGCTCCATGTCGGTCCAATAGCCGATGCGCGTGGTGAGCCGCTCGAACTCGCCGACGTAGGTCAACACCGACTCGCGGCACAGGCGCGTGAACTCGGCGACGCCCACCTCGTCGACGATCGCCTTCTTGCCCGAGATGCCCAGCTGCTTTTCGACCTGCACCTCGACCGGCAGGCCGTGGGTGTCCCAGCCGGCGCGACGGTCCACGAAGCGCCCGCGCATCGTCTGGAATCGGCAGAAGAGGTCCTTGTAGACGCGCGCCCACACGTGGTGCAGGCCCGGCATGCCGTTGGCCGTCGGCGGCCCCTCGTAGAAGACCCAGGGTTCGGCGCCGCGGCGCATCGCCAGGGAACGCTGAAAGACGTCGTGCTCGTCCCAACGGCGCAGTTCGGCCTCTTCGATGGCCACGAAATCCAAGTCGGCGCTGACGGGGCGAAACACGGGCTCTCCTTATGAGTTATCCAATGGTACTGAACGACCCGGAGCCATTGACGCGGCCCTACGCTGAACGGGTGCTCGCCGTCGCCGTCGAACCCGTCACGTCGCCCGGGCCCCTCTCGGTCATCTACTCCGCCCTCGACGAGCTCGCCCGGCGCTACGGGCCCGGAGCCGACGCCGACCACCTCGACCTCGAGGAGATGGTCCCGCCGCGCGGCGTCTTCGTCGTCGCCCGCGAGGACACGCACGTGGTTGGCGGCGTGGGCGTGCGCACGATCCTGGGTCCCGAGCGCCACACCGGCGAGGTCAAGCGGCTCTGGGTGCGACCGGACCTTCGCCGCCGCGGCGTGGGCGCCGCGCTGATGGAGGCCGTCGTCGCGGCCGCGCGCGACATCGGCATGCGCGAGCTCTACCTCGAGACGGGATTCCTCCAGCCCGAGGCGATCGCCTTCTACGCGGCGATCGGCTGGCGGCGCGTCGACGCCCTACCCGAGGGCGCGTTCTCCTACCCGCTCGCGCATCGCTTCCACCTACGAACCTAGGAACTGCTCGTCGAGCCAGTCGCTCGAGAGGTCTGCAAGCGAGTCGAGGATCAGATCGGCCAGGGCGAAGGCGGCCTGGTCACGATCCTCGGCCACCGGCACCGCGACCACGCTCATCTGACCCGCCTTGGCCGCGATGACGCCCGCGGCCGAGTCCTCAAAGACCAGGCACGCCGACGCCTCGACGCCGAGGGCCCGAGCCGCGGTGAGAAAGACCCCGGGGTGGGGCTTGCCAAAGGGCTCCACGTCGGCCGAGTGGATGGTGGCGAAGCGCTCGGAGAGCTCGAAGTGGCCCAGGCAGCGCTCGATCAACGGGCGCGGCGTGGAGCTGGCGAGGGCCACGGGTCCTCGCTCGCTCGCCAGGTCGATCGCGCGCAGCGCGCCGGGCAGCAATCGTCCGACGTCCTCGACGAGCTCGCCCACGCGCTCGAGGAGCGACTCGGTCACCTCGGCCACGCTGGCGCCCTGCCAGGGATAGCGCGCGTACCAGAAGCGCACGACCTCTTCGACGTACATGCCTTTGGTCGAGCGGCCCTCGGCGTCGGCCAGGGGAACGCCGAGGTCACCGAAGATCTCCACCTCGGCCTGGTGCCAGAGGATCTCGGAGTCGATCAGCAGGCCGTCCATGTCGAAGACGGTCGCTCGCACAGTCACCGGTGCATCTTCTCACAGGCTCGCTACGGTGACGTCGTGCTCGTACGATCGCTCGACCTCGACGACGTCGACGCCGTGGTGGGACTGGTGC
>JAJXXB010000025.1 GCA_021781315.1 Actinomycetes bacterium
GAGGATCTTCAGCGGCGGCCTCTCGACGCCGAGGCGCGCGCGAAAGACCCCGTCCACGTCGATCTCGGTCAGTACGCCGAAGCCCTCGGCGGCGAGCGCGGCGCGCACCGCCGCGTCAACCTCGCTGAGTGGATGGGCAACCGTCGTCGTCAGTTCGCCCATCGGACCTCCTAGTGGTGATACGTGCTCATCTTCAGCACACGATAGAGCGGGCAGAACCCCGTCGCCGCGGTGAGGGCCAGCACGACGGCGACGATCCACAGGATCACGCCCCCGACGCTCGAGGATCCGACCACGACGGCGAGAACCGCCGACACCACCGCCAGCACGCCGCGCAGCCACCGATCGAGGGTTGCTTCGTTTCTCATGGGACCTCCTTGTCCGTATCATCAGAATACCCCTAGGGGTATCGACGAACAAGGGGCGAAGGACTTTGGACCCTGCTAGCGGCTCTCGCGCATTCGTCCGATGACGTCGTCGACGACGCCGCTGGTCGTCGAGTCGCCGCCGAGGTCGAAGGTGCGAATCCCCGCGGCCGCGCCCTCGAGGGTGGCGGCGCGCAGCCGCTCGGCGGCGCGGCGGAAGTCCTCGTCGCCGAGGTGGATCGCCGCGTGGTCGAGCAGCGCGGCCTGGGCCAGCAGCATGGCCATGGGGTTGGCGACGTTCTTGCCCTCCAGCGAGGGCGCGGTGCCGTGGGGCGCCTCGGCCATGGCCACGGTGGGGTGCAGGTTCTCGTCCAGTGACAACAGCACCGACTCGGCCCCGGCGATCGAACCGAAGAGGGCGAGCACCATGTCCGACAGGCAGTCGCCGTCGCGATTGAGCGAGGGGATGACGAGCGTCTGGTCGTGCACGTCGGTCAAGAGCCCGGCGTAGGTCGCGTCGATGAGAACGGGGTGGTAGGCGACGCCGGGGTGGCGCGCGGCCGCCTCGTCCATCTCCTCCTTGAGCATCCCCTCGTAGGTGGGCGAGACCGTCCACTTGGGTCCGCCGTAGACCATGCCGCCCACCTGGGCCGCGGCCTGGAAGGCGTACTCGGCGACGTGGCGACAGACCGAGCGCTCGATGCGCTCGGTGCGCCAGGCGACCTCGCCGACGCCACCGGATACGCCCTCGCGGCCCTCGGCCGCGCCGTAGGCGTCACCGACCGCCATGCGGATCACGATGATCGGCTTGGTCGAGGCGACGACCGGGGCCACGCCGGGGATCCGGCGCCCCGTGCGCACGATGACCGATCCGCCGATCCCCTCGCGCAGCAGCCGATTGGGCGAGCCGACGCTGCCGATCTCGGTGGGGGTGACCGTGGCGGCCTTGAGGCCGAGTCCGGTCTCGACCATCGCGGCAGCCGCGTCGCGCACGACGCCGTTGTTCGTCGCGCGCCGGCTCGCCAGCGAGAGGTCGAAGTGGGTGAAGGCCAGCTCGACGCCGAGCAGTTCGGGGGTCATGACGCGCAGGGACTCCTCGAGGAGTTCCTGACCCGTCTGGTCGCCGTCGCAGACGACGATGGTGGGGATGGTGGACATACCCCATCTTCTCACATGGGTATCGGAGGAGAACTAGGGCTCGACCCCGGGTCGCATGACGACGAGCACGTTGTGACAGATCGGCTCGACGAAGGCGCTGATCGCGCTGCCGGGCACCGCCATCTCCTCGACCAGCACGCTGCCCCCGCCGGCGAGGACGGCCTCGCGCGCGTCGGCGAGCGAGTCGACGAGGTAGATCGGGTTCCAGTGCGACTGGCCCGCGAGGACCTGGGGCGAGGAGATGCTGGCGAACCACTGCTCGCCGGCCGACAGGACGCGGAGCCCCGCTTCGGGCTCGAGGAGCGAGTGGCCCGTCAGGTCGCGGTAGTAGCGCGCGGCGGCTTCGGGGTCGGCCGAGACGTGATCGAACCAGCCGGGCGCGCCGACCTCGTAGAGGGCGCCGAAGCCGGCGAAGTCGCGCGCCTGCCAGAGGCCGTGCACGACCCCGGCCGGGTCCATCAGCAGCGCCATGTGGCCGAGCTCGAGGATCGGGGTCGCCCCGATGATGACCGAGGCGCCGAGTTGCTCGGCGCGCGCGACGCTCGCGGCGGCGTCCTCGGTCGCGAAGTAGGTGACCAGGGTGCCCGAGGTCCCGTCCATCTGGCCGAGACCCAGCACCGCGCGGGCGCGGTGCGTGGCGATCGAGTAGTAGCCCGTGTCGGCCTCGCCGTGGCGCCACTCCCAGTCGAAGACCCCCGAGAGGAACTCCTTGAACGCCGTGAGCTTCTCGAGCGTCGGGACCATGGCGTCGACCCAGACGGGCATGCCGGGGGCGTGGGCGTCGATGGTGACCATGTCTCATCCTGTCATCGCGGCGCGGGCCCGTCCACCCCCATCCGTGCGCGGGCGTGCGTCGTCCACTACATTGACCCCACGAGCGAGGGAGGGCCATGGTCGACGTCGACGCGCACGCGCCCGCGACGCGACCCAAGATCGCCGTCGTGCCCGTGGCCGGTCTGCCCGTCGTCGCGCTGGTCCTGGCCTTCGAGATCGCGGCGATCCTGGGCAACTGGCGCTGGGGGCTCATCTTCAGCCACGTCGTCGGCGGCGCGCTGTGGACCTCGATCGACCTGTTCGTGGGTCTCGTCGTCGGGCCGATCCTGGGGCGTCTCTCGATCCCCGCGCGCGTCGAGTTCGTGTCGCGCTTCATGCCCAAGATGGTGATCATCATGCCGACCGTCGTGGCGATGAACCTGGGCGCGGGATTCCAGGTGGCCCACCTGCTCGGCAACCTCTCGGTGAACAGCGCGAACCACGCCTGGCTGATCGCCTCGTTCGTCGTGGTGGGCGTGATGGTCGTGGTCGCCCTCGGGGTGCTCGAGCCCGCCAACATCGCGGTGCTCTTCGAGTTGAACAAGCCCGTGCCCAACGGCGAGCACATCGAGCGGTTGATGAAGCGCTTCGTCTACAGCGCGGGGATCCTGGGACTGATGCAGGTGGCGACTCTCATCATCATGACCCGGGTGGCCTCGCGATGAGCGAGCGCACCTACCCGCCGGTTCCCTGGCTGACCTCGATCGCGCTGGGCTTCGTGGTGATCGGCGGCATCGTGATGGCGGCCTTCGCGCCGCGCCACCCGCCGATGGGCGTGGCGACGGCCCTGCTGATCGCGGGGCTTCTCTGCCTCGGCGTGGCCGGGGCGATGATGACGCGCCTCGGGCCCTTCGCGTGGGCGACCTTCGCGAAGGTCTTCAAGTGGGCGCTGCTCGCCTACGTCGTCCAGGGCGGGATGATCGAGTTCGTCTTCGTGCGCAACCACACCCGCGGCGCGCCGCTCGTCGTCGTCACCTTGATGCTCGTCGTCTTCGCCACCAGCGTGCCGACGACGATCGCCTTCACGACCGCGCGCAACGCCGACCTCGACTGATCAGCCCGCGGGCTCGCGCGGCAGGCCGAGCACGCGCTCGGCGATGATGTTGCGCTGGACCTCGGAGGTGCCGCCGCCGATGGTCAGCGCCCTCGCGTAGAGGAAGCCGTATCCCCACGACGCCCCGTCGGCCGAGTCGTCCCCGCCGGGCCCGCGGTTCGCGAGCATGCCGGCGCTGCCGGCGAGTCGCTGGGCGAGGGTCATGATCTCCTGGCCGTGGTCGTCGGCGAGCGCCTTGCGCACGCTGGCCTCGGGCCCGGGCTCGCGTCCCGCGCGCGCGGCCTCGAGCAGGCGCAGGCGCAGCAGGCGCAGGATCTCGCCGTGGGACCAGCAGCGCACCAGCTCGTCGCGCTCTAGCTCGTTGTGCGCGACGTGGCGCTCGCGCACCGCGCTGACCAGATCGTTCGCGGTGGGCCCGCGCCCCCACAGGGCGCCCTCGCCCGAGAGTGAGACCCGCTCGTTGCCCAGGGTCACCTTGGCCAGGCGCCAGCCGTCGTTCTCCTGGCCGATGAGGTAGTCCGCCGGCAGGCGCACCTCGTCGAGGAAGACCTCGTTGAAGGCGTGGTCCCCGGTCATGTCCGGAATCGGTCGGATGGTGATCCCCGGGGCGTCCATCGGGCAGATGAAGTAGCTCACGCCGTGCTGGCGCGTCTCGTTCGACGTGCGCGCGAGCAGGATGCCCCAGGTCGCCAGGTGCGCGTAGCTCGTCCAGATCTTCTGGCCGGTGACGACCCACTCGTCGCCGTCGCGTCGCGCGCGCGTCGCGAGCGCCGCCAGGTCGCTGCCGGCCTCGGGCTCGGAGAAGAGCTGGCACCAGAACTCCTCGCCGCTCATGAGCTTGGGCAGCCAGCGCGCCTGCTGCTCGGGCGTGCCGGCGTGGATGATCGTCGGACCCGCCCAGCCGATGCCGATCGGGTTGATCGGACGCGTGACGTTCGCGCGCGCGAGCTCGTCGTCGATGAGCAGCTGGTACTCGACGTCCGCGCCGCGGCCCCAGGGCGCGGGCCACTGCGGCGCGACGAGGCCCGCCGCGGCGAGCTCGACGCCGGAGGGATGGGGATGCTCGGCCAGCCACGCGCGCAGCTCGGCGCGGCGTGGGTCGTCGAGATTCGCCTCGACGTCGGGCGGTGGCGGCGTGACCGGGGCCAGGAGGCCGCGGCCCTCGCCGGCGTGTTCTGCAGTGGTGGACATCGTTGTCGCCTCCCAGGCCACGGTACTCCCGACGCCGAACCTCTCGGCGGCGGGCCTCGGTAGTGTGTCGCCATGACAGATCCCCACGCGCCGAGCGCCGATCTCGCCTACTTGAGCGTCGCCGAGATCGAGGGACGCCTCGCCGCGGGCACGCTCACCTCGGTGGCCCTGGTCACGGCCCTGCTCGAACGCATCGCCGCGATCGATTCCCCCGACTCGACGGTTGGCCTGCGCGCGATCGCCGCGCTCTCCTCGGACGCGCTCGCGGTGGCCGCCGAGCGCGACGCGGAGCGGCGCGAGGGTCGCCTGCGCGGACCCCTGCACGGGATCCCGGTCGTCATCAAGGACAACGTCGAGGCCATCGGACTGCCCGGCACCGCCGGCTCGACCGCCCTCGCGGGTCGACCGGCGCGCGAGGCCCCGCTGGTGACGCGCCTGCGCGAGGCCGGCGCGATCCTGCTGGCGA
>JAJXXB010000077.1 GCA_021781315.1 Actinomycetes bacterium
ACCTCGCCAGCGTCGTCGAGTCGATCAGCGCCGACGGCGGCACGCCCTTGGTGGTGGCCGACGCGACACGGCTCCTCGGGGTGGTGCACCTGAAGGACGTCGTCAAGCCCGGCATGGCCGAGCGCTTCGCGCAGCTGCGCGCCATGGGGATACGCACCGTCATGATCACCGGCGACAATCCGCTGACCGCTCGAGCCATCGCGGGCGAGGCGGGCGTCGACGACTTCCTCGCTGAGGCCACGCCCGAGGACAAGATGAACCTCATCCGGCGCGAGCAGGCCGGCGGGCACCTGGTGGCGATGACCGGTGACGGGACCAACGATGCGCCGGCGCTCGCCCAGGCCGACGTGGGCGTGGCGATGAACTCCGGAACCCAGGCCGCCAAGGAGGCGGGCAACATGGTCGACCTCGACTCGGATCCGACCAAGCTCATCGACATCGTCGAGATCGGCAAGCAGTTGCTGATCACGCGGGGCTCGCTCACCACGTTCTCCATCACCAACGACATCGCGAAGTTCTTCGCCATCGTGCCGGCGATGTTCGTCACGCAGTTCCCCGCCCTGCGTGCGCTGAACGTGATGCACCTGACGAGTCCCCACTCCGCCATCCTCTCGGCGGTCATCTTCAACGCGCTCGTCATCGTCGCGCTGATTCCGTTGGCGCTGCGCGGCGTGCACTTCCGGGCCGCGGGCGCCTCGTCGATCCTGCGGCGCAATCTGCTCATCTACGGCCTCGGGGGAGCGGTGCTGCCCTTCGTCGGGATCAAGCTGATCGACGTGGTCGTCACGGCACTGGGGGTGCGATGATTCGCCGAGTCATCCGAGCGTCGCTCGTCATGCTCCTGAGCCTCAGCGTGCTGACGGGGCTCGCCTACCCCCTTGTCCTGACCGCCCTCGCCCAGGCGAGTGTGCCCGGCCGGGCCAACGGCTCGCTCGTCTACGCCCGCGGTCGCGCCGTGGGTTCGTCACTGATCGGCCAGTCCTTCACGGACGCTGCGGGCCGACCGCTGGCCCAGTACTTCCAGCCACGACCGAGCGCTGCCAACTACGACGCCCTGGCCTCGGGCGGCACGAACCTGGGCCCGTCGAACCCGGTGCTGTTGCGCAGTGTCGCGCGACTGGCGCGCGCCTACCGCGCCTTCAACCACCTGGCGCCGGGAACGCCCGTGCCGGTCGACGCCGTCACGACCTCGGGGTCCGGGCTCGATCCGGACATCTCGATCGCCAACGCGCTCTTGCAGGCGCCGCGCGTCGCCGCGGCCCGTCACCTCAGCCGCGCCCTCGTTCGATCCCTGGTCCAGCGCTACACCCAAGGCCGCATCCTCGGTATCCTGGGTGAGCCGGTCGTCAACGTGCTCGAGCTGAATCTGGCGCTCGACCGTCTCCGTCGGCATTAGGAGGCGTGGGTGCGCGGCAGGCTCCGCATCTACCTAGGGGCCGCACCGGGTGTTGGCAAGACCTACGCGATGCTCGACGAAGGTGCTCGACGACTCGGCCGCGGTTCTGACGTCGTCGTCGGCTACGTCGAGACCCACGATCGAGTCCAGACCGCCGCGCGCCTGGAGGGGCTGACGATCCTCGCGCGCCGTCGCGTCATCTATCGGGACCAGGTGTTCGAGGAGATGGACCTGCCGGCGATCCTGGCGCGCCACCCGAGCGTCGCACTCGTGGACGAGCTGGCGCACACCAACGTGCCCGGCGTGGAGCACGAGAAGCGGTGGGAGGACGTCGAGGACCTGCTCGAGGCAGGCATCGACGTGATCTCGACGGTCAACCTGCAGCACCTCGAGAGCGTGAACGACGTCGTCGAGGCGATCACGGGCATCGCCCAGCGCGAGACGGTCCCCGACCGGGTCGTGCGCGCGGCCGAACAGGTCCAGCTCGTCGACCAGACGCCCGAGGCGCTGCGCCGGCGCCTCGCGCACGGCAACATCTACCCGGCCGAGCGCGTGGACGCGGCGCTGAGCAACTTCTTTCGACCTGGCAACCTGGCCGCCCTTCGCGAATTGGCGCTGCTCTGGCTCGCCGATCGGGTCGACGACGAGATCCAGAGCTACCGCGAGCGCCACGGCATCGTGCGAACCTGGGAGACGCGCGAGCGAATCGTGGTGGCGATCGCCGGGGACACGTCGGCCGAGCGCGTGATCCGGCGCGGGGCGCGCATGGCGGCTCGCTCGCACGCCGAGCTGGTGGGGGTCCACGTCACGAGGGGTGACGGCCTGAGCACCACCCACGCCGGGTTGGACGCCGCGCTGGGTCTGCTCGAGGAGCTCGGTGGCCGCTACGTGGAAGTCGTGGGCACCGACGTCGCGGCGAGCCTCGTGGCGGTGGCGCGATCGGAGAACGCGACGCAACTGCTCCTCGCGGCCTCGCCCAAGTCGCGGCTCGCGACCTTCCTGCACGGCTCGGTGGTGGCCCACTGTGTCGCACTGACCCGCGGGGAGATCGACCTGCACGTGATCGGCGCGACCGACGCGGAGAACCCCGAGCCGCGACCGCGCAATCGGCGCCGCTGGTCCAATCCGGTCGGACGGCGCCGCGAGCTCGCGGCGGCCGCCATCGGGGCGGCCGGGTTCGTCGCGCTGACGCTGGCGCTCGGCGGCGGGGGATCGCGGAACTTGCCCCTGGCCATCAGTGCGCACCTACTCGTGGTGCTCGCGGTCGCGGGCGTGGGCAGCGTGCTCGAGGGCCTCGCCGCGGCCATCGTCGGCTTCGTGCTCATCAACTGGGAGTACACGCCGCCGGTGCACACCTTCTCCGTCGCCGACGCGCGCGACGTCGCGGCGCTCGTCGCCTACCTGGCCGCGGCGCTCTCGGTCAGCGGGTTGGTGGACCTGGCGACGAGGCGCACCCGGGCGGCCCGACGGGCTGAGCGAAACGCCCGGGCCCTCGCGCGACTGGCGCGCAGCGTCGCGGGGGGCCAGGAGGGCATGCGCGACCTGGTGACCCAGGTGGTGCGCGTCTTTGAGTTGCGCGGCGCCTCGTTGCGAGCGACGACGTCGCCCAACGGCGACGTCACGGTCGGGGTCATTGAACCCGACGATCCCGTGGTGCCCCTCGGCGAGGGCTACGAGCTGCGCGTGGGCGGGCGCATGGACCCGGCGGAACGCGAACTGCTCGTCGGCGTGGCCGCGCAACTGGTGCTGGCCCTCGAGCGCCGGCGCCTGCAGGCTGAAGCCAATGAGCGCGACGCGCTGGCTGAGGCCGACGCGTTGCGCGCGTCACTGCTCGCCGCGGTCAGCCACGACCTGCGAACCCCGCTCGCTTCCATCAAGACGGCGACGACGACCCTGATCAGCGCGCGAGACCGATTAAGGTCGACCGAGGTGGACGAACTGCTCGAGGGCATCGACGCCGAGTCCGACCGGCTGAACGGACTGGTGGGCGACCTGCTCGACATGAACCGCATCCACGAGGGCACCGTCGAGATCACGTCGCACCCGGTCGATCTCGTCGAGATCGCCGAGCGCGCCATCGCCGAAGCCCGTCGCGCGGTGGCCGCCCCCGAGGACGTGACGCGCCACGGCGCGCCGATCATGGAGGTGACCACCGATCCGGTGCTGGTGGAGCGCATCATCGCGAACCTGGTTCGCAATGCCCTCGAGCACGGCGGCGCGCCGGTGAGCGTCGACCTCGATCGAGCGGGCGGCGGCGTCGTGTTGCGGGTGATCGATCACGGCCCGGGCATCGACCGCGACCAGCGCGCGCAGGTCTTTGAGCCCTTCCAACGGCGCGGCGACATCGCCCGTGGCCGGGGCGTGGGCCTGGGGTTGGCGATCGCGCGTGGGTTCGCTACGACGGTGGGTGCGGCGCTTGACATCGAGGACACCCCGGGCGGCGGCTGCACGATGGTGCTCAGCCTGCCGGAGAAGCCGTGAGCACCGTCCTCGTCGTCGACGACGACCGGGCCCTGGTGCGCGCGCTCAGCATTGGCCTGCGCGTGCACGGCTTTGACGTCCACGCCGCGACGACTGGGCCCGAGGCGCTACGTGTGGCCGGCAAAGTCCACCCCGATGTCGTGCTCGTCGATCTCGGTCTGCCCGGGCTCGACGGGATCGAGGTGATCGAGGCACTGCGCGGGTGGAGCGAGGCCGCCATCATCGTGCTTTCGGCGCGCCCCCAGGAGGCGGTGAAGGTGGCGGCCCTGGACGCGGGGGCCGACGACTATCTCACCAAGCCCTTCGGCATCGACGAGTTGCTGGCCCGGGTGCGCGCCGTCTCGCGGCGGCGGGTGTCGGCCACCGAGCCCGTGCTGCAGGTAGGGGCGCTCACCATCGACCTCTCGGCGCGGCGCGTCGAGCGCGACGGTGCGCTCGTGCATCTCACGCCCAAGGAGTGGGCCGCCCTGGCGGTCTTGGTACGCCACCCGGGTCAACTCGTCACCCACCAGAACCTGCTCGAACAGGTGTGGGGCGAGGGGTACGGCACCGAGACGGAGTATTTGCGCACGCTCTTCGCGCGGCTGCGGCGCAAGCTGGAAGACGACCCATCCGCTCCCCGCCATCTCATCACCGAGCCGGGTGTCGGCTACCGCCTCGAGCCGTAACGACGCGGTGACGGGCCGAGGACCCGCCACCGGACCATGAGCCGCGCAGCGCTCGGTCGAGTACCGGGCGCTCGATGGGGATCAGTCGCGGGCCGGGGCGGCGTCGGTGGCACCACCTCAGCCCAGCCCCGGCCGTGACGACCGCAAGCCCGGCTGACGCTGCACCGATTCACGACGTCCGTCGTCCCATTGTGCTAGACCTGAATACCGATTCACATTTCAGTAATGGAGTGTAGGTCGTACTAACGAGGGAGGGAGCATGAAGGTGTTTAAGAAAACGAGGCGCACGAGGTCGTACCTCACTGCGCTGTCGGTTGCCGCGCTAGCCGCTACGGCGGTGACCGCCGCGGCGGGTTCGGCGGGTGCGAGCTCGGGCGGCACGGTCATCGTCGGGGAGTCGACGACGCTGAGCGGCTCGATCGCCGAACTCGGTCAGACCGGCTTGCAGGGCGTGCAGTTTGCCATCAACTCGATCAACGCCC
>JAJXXB010000239.1 GCA_021781315.1 Actinomycetes bacterium
CTTGTCGCGCCAGCGCCGTGGTACGAGTGCTGCGCGCCGTCGGCAGCCCCGAGGCCGAGCCGTCCTCGGTGACGCTGTGCCGCGAGTGCGCGGCTCCCACGCGGCGCAACCGGGTGGCCTAGGCGCCTCATCTCACCCGTAACGTCGCGACGTCGTCAACCGGGCGCGGGCTGCGTCGCGCGCAGGTAGCTACGCACGAGAGGGTCGAACGCCGCACCGATGACGACGAGCGCGCCGGCGAGCACGATCCAGCCGGTGCGGCCCAGGGAGACCGCCGTCGAGATGACGATGAGCGGGCCGAGGACGCCGATGAGGTTGCGGCCCAAGGCGTACGCGCCCTGGTACTGCCCTTGGAGATCCTGGCGGGCCATGCCGAATCCGATGCCCCAGGAAGCTCCCGAGCTGTAGAGCTCGCCCATCGTGTGCAGCACCATCCCGATCACGAGCACCACGCTGGCCACCACCGCGTTCGCTCCTTCGGCGGCGGCGTAGAAGAGGAACCCCGCGCCGATCAGCGCCCCCGATCGACGAAAGGCTCGCGCGGCCGCGGTGATGTCGCCGGAACCTCGACTGAAGCGCACCTGCAGCGTGATCACCATGATCGTGTTGACGCCCATCAGTAGCGCCACCCACCAGCGCGGCGCGTGCGTGTGGTCGATGATCCACAGCGGTATCCCCACGCTCTGGACCGTGAAGTGAATCGTGAAGAGTCCGTTGAGTGCCGACGCGAGAAGGAAGCGGCGATCTCTCAAGACGACGGTCATCGGCTCGCGCGACTCTCCGACGGCCACAGGAATCGGCGGCATCGGCGGCAATTGCATGATGTAGAAGGCCGCGACGAGGAACGTCACCGCGTTGCCCAGAATCATGGCGAGGTAGGCGCTGCGCGTATCGAACGCCAGCGCCACGCCCGCAAAGACCATGCCGATCGAGATGCCGAAATTCGTTACCGCTCGCTGGAATGCTCGCACTCGCACACGCTCGTCGCCGTGACCGAATCGCGACATCATCGCCCCACGGACGCTGCCGCTCGCGCTCGACAAGACGCCGCCCGCCGCCGACACGAGGACGAAGCCCGCGAAGGTGTGCACGAGCGCGAACGCCGCCATGGCGGCGCCCTCACCGACGCACGACGCGGCGTTGAGCTCTCGGGGTCCCCACCGGTCCGCGAGGTGTCCGACGGGAACTGACGCTATGAGCCCCACGGCCGCGGCGATGCCGAGTCCGATCCCCACCTGGTGGGGCGCGAGTCCCACCGAACGGGTGAAGTAGATCACCTCAATGGTGAAGAAGAGGCCGTTGCCGATCGTGTTGGCGAGGGTGGCCTTGGTCAAGGTGCGCAGCGGGCCGGCCGGGGGAATCGCCGCGCGCACGAGTCGCGCACCACGCGAGAGTCGTTGCGGCTGCGACATGTCGAACAACCTAGCGGCGGGCTGTTCGCGCGAAGGACGCCGAACATCGTTCTACGCCCCGCGCGTGACGACGGGCCCGACTCGCGGAGGGAGACGCCCACGAGCCGTGCGGCGCGCTACCGTGATCGAACCACCGCGATCTCGACGGGACCACCATGACCGGACTGTTCATCTTCGTGGGCGTGGCGCTCGTTCTCACCGTCGGCGCCGTCGCCCTCTCGGCGCGCTATCGCCGCTTCGACCCCGTGGTCACCTTCGATGGATCGAGCGCGCTCCCCCACGCAAACCCAACGACATTGATCGCCACCCCCGAGGAGGTGACCCGCGAGGCAGTCAGCCACCAGCAGCACTACGACGACGAGGACGACCTCCTCGACCCGCACCACGCCCCACGCGCGACACCGCCCGACGAATCCCCTTCGAGTTAGGCCTCGATCGCGAGGGCGACGAGCCGGTCCACCTCGTCGATGAAATCGACGTCGCGCTCGGTGACACCGCCGCGATCATGCGTCCACACCTCGAAACGAACCTGGTTCACGTCGAGGGTGACAGAGGCGTGATGATCGAGCCGCTCGGCCACCTCGGCCTGGGCCACCACGAGGTCCACGCCGCGCTGATACGTCGCCACGTCGACCACGCGCACCAAGTGCTCGCCCTCTCGGCGCCAGGCGTGATGGGTCGCGAGCACCGCCTCCACTTCGGCGGGCTCGAGGCGGCGACGACTCACGGGTGGGTCATGTGCTCGGGCACGACCGCGGCGTCGAACTCCTCGGCCGTGAGAAAGCCGAGCGCCAGAGCGGCCTCGCGCAGCGTGGTGCGCTCCTTGTGGGCCTTCTTGGCCACCTGGGCGGACTTGTCGTAGCCGATGATCGGATTGAGCGCGGTGACCAGCATCAGCGAATTGCGCAGGTGGTGGTCGATCTGTTCGTAGTCCGGCTCGAGACCCTCGACGCAGAACTCGCGGAACCGGTCACAGGCGTCACTGAGTAGATCGATCGACTGACACACGTTGTGGATCATGACGGGCTTGCAGACGTTGAGCTCGAGGTTGCCCCGCGAGCCGGCCATAGCGACCGCAGCGTCGTTGCCGTGCACCTGGATGCCAACCATGATCATCGCCTCGGACTGGGTGGGGTTCACCTTGCCCGGCATGATCGAACTGCCCGGTTCGTTCTCGGGCAGGCGCAGTTCGCCCAGACCCGATCGCGGTCCCGAGCCCAGCCAGCGCAGGTCGTCGGCGATCTTCATGAGGCTGGTGGCGAGGGTCTTGATGCCCCCGTGGGCGAAGACCAGCGCGTCGTGGGCGGCGAGGGCCGCGAACTTGTTGGGCGCGGTCACGAAGGGCTGGCCGGTGATGCTCGCGATCTCACGCGCGACCCGCTCGCCGAACTCGGGATGGGTGTTGAGTCCCGTGCCGACGGCAGTGCCGCCCGCGGCGAGCTCGTAGAGGCCGCCCAGCACCAGGTGCAGACGCTCGAGGTCGGCGTCGAGTTGGGCCACGTAGCCCGAGAACTCCTGGCCCAAGGTGAGAGGCACGGCGTCCATGAGGTGGGTGCGGCCGATCTTGACGACCCCGTCGTACGCGGCCACCTTCACCGCGAGGGCGTCGCGCAGGCGCTCGACCGCCGGGATCAGTCGTTCGGTGATCTCCATCACCGCGGCGATGTGCATGGCGGTGGGGAACGTGTCATTCGACGACTGGGACATGTTCACGTGATCGTTGGGGTGCACCGGATCCTTCGATCCGCGCTCGCCGCCGGCGATCTCGATCGCCCGGTTCGAGATGACCTCGTTGACGTTCATATTGGTCTGGGTGCCCGATCCGGTCTGCCAGATGCGCAACGGGAACTCGCCGGCCAGGGATCCGTCGACCACCTCGCCGGCCGCCTGCTCGATCAGGGCGGCCCGTTCGGCGTCGAGCTTGCCGAGGGCGTGATTCACGCGCGCGGAGGCGAGCTTCAAGATCCCGAAGGCCCGAATCACCGCGGCCGGCATCGTCTCGGTCGAGATCGCGAAGTGATGCAGGCTTCGCTGGGTCTGCGCACCCCAGTAGTGGGCGGCCGGGACTTCCACAGCTCCCATCGTGTCCGATTCCACGCGGAAACTCTCCATGCTCTCTCCTTCGTTACGAGTACAGTGCGACGCCCGCGTCAACCAGGCGCACCGCGTCGGCGACGTCGCTCGCGCGCGGTCCGTCACCGTCGCCGGGCACCTCGAGCAACAAGGGCAGGTCGCGCACGCGCGGCTCGCCCACCAGGGGGGCGAGCCCGTCGAAGCCGATGGTGCCCTCGCCCAGGTTGGCGTGGCGATCGCGGTTGCCCCCCAGTTCGATCTTCGAGTCGTTCAAGTGCAGGCAGCGCAGACGCGACAGGCCCACGCGCGCGTCGATCTCGGCCAGCAGCGCGGCGGTGCCCTCGATGCTCGAGTAATCGACCCCGCTCGCCCACAGGTGCTGGGTGTCGACGCACAGCCCGAGGCGCGGGTCGCCGTCGAGGGCGGTGATGATCGCCTCGATCTCGGCGAAGTCGCGCCCCACCGTGCCGCCGGCGCCCGCGGCGTTCTCGATCAGAATGGGGCAGTCCACGCCCTCGGGGGCCTCGCTGGCCCCCTCAAGGGCCCGGCGAAGGCCCACCGTGACCCGCCCGATGGCCTCGTCAAACCCGCTGCCCTTGTGACTGCCCACGTGCAGCACGACGCCCGCGGCCCCCATGCCGCGCGCCACCGAGAGGTTGTGGGTGAGGGCCGCCACCGACTTCTCGTAGAGTTCGGGGTCGCCCGAGGCCAGGTTGATGAGATACGTGGCGTGGGCGAAGGTGTGCGTGACGCTCGGGTGCGCCGCCGCCGCCTCGCGATAGCTGGCGAGCACCTCGGGCGCGTACTGCGTGGGCTTCCACATGCGAGGGCTCTGGACGAAGACCTGGATCGAGGTGACCCCGATCTCCACGCCGGCCTCCAGGGAGGGCACCAGTTTGCCTCCGCCGCGTACGTGCGCACCGATGTTCATTAACCTAAACCTAGTTCTCCGCTTGACCCCTCTGGAAAGGACCACCATGACTGACACCTTCACCAACGCCTCGCGCGCCCTCTTCGACAAGCAGGTCTTCGCCCACGTCGCCACCCTCGGCGCCGACGGCAGTCCCCACGTCACTCCGGTGTGGGTCCTGCTCGAGGGCGAGGACATCGTGATCAACACGGCGCTGGGACGCGCCAAGGCGCGCGACCTCGCGGCCGACCCGCGCGTGGCGATCTCCTTGACCGATCCCGACAATCCCTATTCGGTGATCGCGGTGCGCGGCACCGTGGTGACCTTCACCACCGATGGCGCCGACGCGGTCATCGACCAGATGGCCAAGAAGTACATGGGCGTCGACTCCTACCCCCTGCGCCGGGAGGGCGAAGTTCGCGTGACCGTGCGCATCCGCCCGGACCGCATCGTCCAGCAGCCCGCCGATCAGGAGTAGTCGGTCAGTTCGCCCGCGGCGCTGTCACGCCGGCCGGCGAGCGTGAGCCGTGTCTCTCCGGCGACCAGTGTCTCGCCGGTCGCGTGCCAGACGGTGATCGGCCGCGGCGGCGCCGGTCGGTTGTAGGCGCCGCGCAGGGTTGCCGC
>JAJXXB010000237.1:0-582 GCA_021781315.1 Actinomycetes bacterium
AATGGCGCCAAGACTGTCATCTGCGGCTCGACCGGCAACACCTCGGCGGCGGCCGCCGCCTACGCGGCCAAGGCGGGCCTGGACTGCGTGGTGCTCGTGCCCGAGGGCAAGATCGCCCTGGGCAAGCTCGCCCAGGCCATGGTCTACGGGGCCAAGGTCTTTCAAATCCGCGGCAACTTCGACCAGGCCCTCGACCTCGCGCGCGAGCTGACCCAGCACCTGCCGATCACCATCGTGAACTCGATCAACCCCGATCGCATCGAGGGCCAAAAGACCGGTGCCTTCGAGATCGTCGACGTGTTGGGCAAGGCCCCCGACATCCTGTCGATCCCCGTGGGCAACGCCGGCAACATCACCGCCTACTGGCGCGGTTTCACCCAGTACCACGTGGGGGGCCGCGCGACGACGCTGCCCAAGATGTGGGGCTTCCAGGCGGCCGGCGCGGCCCCCATCGTGCTCGGTCACCCCGTCGCCAACCCCGAGACGATCGCCACGGCGATTCGCATCGGCAACCCGGCGAGCTGGGTGCCGGCCCTCGAGGTGATCCACGAGTCCTTGGGCGACATCCGCGCCGTCACCGAC
>JAJXXB010000237.1:592-4965 GCA_021781315.1 Actinomycetes bacterium
GACGCCTACTCCTACGTCGCGCGCTACGAGTCGGTGTTCTGCGAGCCGGCCTCGGCCGCCTCGGTCGCCGGCATCCTCAAGTACGGCGTGCCCCCGGGCTCGACCGTGGTGTGTGTGCTCACCGGCAACGGCCTGAAGGACCCCGACACGGCCGTCTCGCTGAGTGGCCTACCCCCCGTGGTCGACGCGACGATCTCCTCGCTGCTCGACGCTCTCTCGTAGTTCAGCGCAGGCCCGTCAGGGACTGCAGGCCCAGGCTCACCGAACCGACGAGGATCCACAAGAGTGCTCCGAGGACGAGCGGGCGCAGACCCGCGCGCGCGATGTCGCGCACGCGGGTGGACAGCCCGATCGCGCCGAGGGCCATCGTGATCATGAACTGGGCGAGGTCGCCGAGCCCCGCGTGCAGGGACTGCGGTACCAGGCCGAGCGTGTTGAGGGTCGTGGCGAGGAGGAACCAGGCGATGAAGAGGGGGAACGTCCGGCGTACGTGACTCAGCACCGTGCGCCGCTCGTTGGTGGGCGTTTCGCGCGCGCGCCAGAACGCGAGGACCAGCGTGATCGGGATGATCATGAGCGTGCGCGTCAGCTTGACGACGACCGCACTCGAGGCCGCGCCGTGTCCGAAGATGGAGGCGGCGGCCACCACCGAGGACATGTCGTTGACCGCGGTGCCGGCCCACAGGCCGAACGCGCCCGGCGTCATGTGCAAGAGGCGTCCCAACGTCGGGAACGTGAGAACCGCCGCCACGTTGAAGAGGAAGATCGTCGCCACCGCGTAGGTCACGTCGGCCTCGGGCGCGTCGATCACGGCGTCGGTCGCCGCGATCGCCGACGCGCCGCAGATGCCGGTACCCACCCCGATCAGTGTGCGCAGGTCCCGCTCGATGCCGAGGGCCCGACCCACCAGGGCCGCGCCGAGCAGCGCGACGGCGAGCGAGCCCACCATGACCGGCAGGCTCCGGGCCCCGGTGGCCAGGACCTGGCGAAAGGAGAGCGCCGTGCCCAGCACGACGATCGAGCCCTGCAGGACGGTCTTCGCCGCGACGTGGACCCCCGGTCGCCACGCGTCGGGCAGCGGTCGGGCGAGGACGAGCAGGATGCCGCCGACGATCGCGAAGACCGGTGCGCCGACGACGGGCACCAGGTGCCCGAGAACCGTGGCCACGACCGCGAGCGCCGCGCTCGCCGCCAGTCCCGCTCCACGACCGTCGAATCGAGCGCGCGCCGCGCTCTGCGGGTCACGACGGGGGACTGAGGTGGTCGGGTTGCTCATGTCACCAGTCTCGAGACCGCGCACCCGTTCGGGAAGTGGGCACTTGGTGATGGCGTTATAAGATTTGATTATGCCCCTGCCGCAGCCGGTGCCCGACCTGATCTCGCTCGACCTGCTGGCGAGCGTCGCCGCGCTGGGCTCGATCCGCCAGGCCGCGATGGCCCACGGGATCAGCCAGCCCGCCGCGAGCACTCGCCTGCGCGCCCTCGAGGGCACCCTGGGCGTCGAGCTCTTGCACCGGTCCTCGGGCGGAGCGCAGCTGACACCGGCGGGGCGCGTCGTCGTCGGCTGGTCCGAGCAGGTCCTCGGTGACGTTCGCTCCCTGCTGACGGCGACCACGGCGCTGCGCCGCGAGCGGCGCACGTCCGTGCACGTGGCCGCCTCGATGACGGTGGCCGAGTACCTGGCGCCCGAATGGCTGGTGCGCGTGGCCACGATCGACCCCGACCTGCACGTCGCCCTCGACATGGCGAACTCCGAGCAGGTGGCCGAACTCGTGCGCGAGGGGCGCGTCGACCTCGGCTTCGTGGAAGGTGCCTCGAAGCTGGTCGGGCTGCGCAGTCAGGTGCTGCTCGACGACGAGTTGGTCCTGGTGGTCGCGGTGCATCACCCCTGGGCCAGCCGGCGCCGTGGGGTCACCCCGGCTGAGTTGGCCGCCACCCCCCAGGTGGTGCGCGAGGCGGGATCGGGCACGCGCGAGGTCCTCGAGGGGTGGCTGGAGGCCCGGGGCCTGGCGGTGACCGCGCTGGTCGAGCTCGGATCGACGACGGCGATCAAGCGCGCGGTCGAGTCCGGCGCCGCACCCGCCGTCCTGAGCCGCCTCGCGGTCAGCGGCGACGTGCGCGACGGCCGTCTGGTGGCCGTGCCCATCGTCGGCGGCGGGCCGACGCGTACGATCCGCGCCCTGTGGTCGGCCACGTCGCCACTGAGCCCGGCGGCCAAGCGCGTGCTGTCTCAGATCCACGACGCCACCAGCGAGCGCTGAACCGAGGACGATGGTTGCGCCGGGAGAGACTTCGGCTACACTGAGTTTGTCGTCCGCGACTCGGCCACTTGCCGACGTGCGGAAATTCTTTCCAAGACGGCACTTCTCGTTTTTTCGTTCCGTGCGTATTTTCTCGTGCGGCGAGAAAGGAATTCCATGGCTATCAAGCCTTCCCCAGACCGGACCGATCTCGAGTCCAAGACCCGCGAGGACCTCCAAACCATCGCCAAGGTCAAGGGCGTCGAAGTGAGCGCCCGCGCCTCAAAGTCCGCCCTGATCGAAGCGATCATGGGCGACGTGGCCCCGGCGCCGTCCGCGTCGAGCGCGTCCACGACGCGCGCCGTGCGCTCGCGGCGCACCGTGGCCACCCCCACCGACGACTTCGAGGACCTGCTCGGTGAGTTCACCGAGGCTCCCGCTGCGACCCCGAGCCCTAGCCCGCGTCGCGGGCTCGACTCGGCCGGCGTGTTGAGCCACGCCAGCCGGGCCCCCCAGAGCGAGGCCGAGACGAGCGTCGCGGTCAGCCCGGCGCCCGCCGAGCACACCCCGACTCCGGCCGACAACCCGCGCAGTTCGCGCCCCGAGCGCCAGCCGCGCGACTTCGGCGAGGGTGGGCGCAACAACCGTCGCAACCGTCGCAACCGCAGCGGTCGCGAGCGCTTCGGGGGCGAGGCCCAGCCCAACGCCGACCAGCCCTACAGCGGCGAGCTGCTCGAGGTCGAGGGCCTGCTCGACCTGCGCGAGGACGGCTACGGCTTCTTGCGCACCAAGGGCTATCACCCTTCGCCGATGGACGTCTACGTCTCGATTAACCAGGTCCGCCGCTACCACCTGCGCAAGGGCGACATGATCGCCGGCGGCTACCGTCCGGCAGCCTCGAACGAGAAGTACCCGGCGCTACTGCGCGTGGACTCGGTCCAGGGCGCCGACCCGGAGCTGGCGCGCCTGCGCCCGCGCTTCGAGGACCTCACCCCGCTCTTTCCCGACGAGAAGCTCAAGCTCGAGACCAACGAGGGCAAGGCCGACCTGACCCCGCGCATCGTCGACCTGATCGCCCCGATCGGCAAGGGCCAGCGCGGACTCATCGTCTCGCCCCCCAAGGCGGGCAAGACGACCGTCATGAAGCAGATCGCCCAGTCCATCGAGGCCAACAACCCCGAGGTGCATCTCATGGTCCTGCTCGTCGACGAGCGGCCCGAAGAGGTCACCGACATCCGTCGCAGCGTGCGCGGCGAGGTCGTCGCTTCGACCTTCGACCGTCCGGCCGAGGAGCACACGCACCTCGCCGAGCTCGTGATCGAGCGCGCCAAGCGCCTCGTCGAGCAGGGTCGCGACGTCGTGATCATCCTCGACGGCATCACCCGCCTGGCCCGCGCCTACAACCTGGCCGCCCCGGCGACCGGGCGCATCATGTCCGGTGGTGTGGACTCCGGCGCGCTCTATCCGCCCAAGAAGTTCTTCGGCGCGGCGCGCAACATCGAAGAGGGTGGTTCGCTCACGATCCTCGCGAGCGCGCTCGTCGAGACCGGATCCAAGATGGACGAGGTCATCTTCGAGGAGTTCAAGGGCACCGGCAACATGGAGTTGAAGCTCGACCGGCGCCTGGCCGAGCGGCGCCTCTACCCGGCGATCGACGTGAACGGGTCGTCGACCCGCCACGAGGAGTTGCTGTTCAACCGCGAGCTCCTGCCCCAGGTCTGGAAGCTGCGCCGCGTGCTCAACGGACTGGCCAGCGAGGGCCGCGAGGCCGCCGGACTGGAACTCCTGATCGACAAGCTCAAGACGACCCGCTCCAACGACGAGTTCCTGGCCGAGATCGCCAAGGGCCCGAACCCGACCAGCTGAACGTCCACTACACTGTCTCTTCGCACCAAGGAGTCCTCATGAAGACCGATATTCACCCCACGTACGTTGACGCCAGCGTCACCTGCTCGTGCGGCAACACCTTCGAGACCCGTTCGACCAAGGCCGTGCTGCGCGTCGAACTGTGCAACGAGTGCCACCCCTTCTTCACCGGCAAGCAGAAGCTCGTCGACACCGGTGGGCGCGTCGAGCGCTTCCAGCGCCGCTACGCCCAGAAGACGGCCAAGGGTCGCACCCGGGCCTAGGCCC
>JAJXXB010000057.1 GCA_021781315.1 Actinomycetes bacterium
TCGACGGCGGCGCGCGCCGGTATCCGGCGTGCGACGCGAAGCGACGACATGGCGATCGTCGAGCGGGTCTATTTCGACGCGGCCGCGCGCGAGGATGTTCGCGACACCATGGTCGCGGCTCCTCACCGAGAGAGTCGCTCTGTGCCCATTGACGCGACGCGTGGCGTCGACGAGCCGGTGACGAAGAAGCACAAGGGGCACAAGAAGCACGGGAAGTCGAAGAAGTCAAAGAAGGGGAAGAAATCGAAGGAGCGCGATCTGCGTTCGCCATCGACCGCAATCGCGGACCACCCTCCGACCTCACAGGCGAAGGGCGAGTCGAAGAAAGGCACGTCCAAGAAAGACGTGTCCAAGAAGCACAAAGCGAAGAAGCGCAAGTCTAAGAAGAGGCGCTGAGCCTCGATCTCCCGATTCCCGGAGACAGCGAGTTACCGCGGCGTAACGCCGACGAATGACCGATATCGAGGTCGCAGCGCGTGCGCGAGGTTCCTCGGTGGCGTGGAGCGGCCCCGTGCCATAATGGATACCCATGTCTGAGTCCACGGACGCTGTCGGCGGCCGCCCCCACGATGACTTCGATTACAACCTCATCGGCGAGGGCCATCCCGTTGGCCTGCCCGTCTTTGAACAAGAGGTCGAAGCTCACCTGCACAACCGACGGCGCGTCAACAGCCCGTCGGAACTCTTGAATTTCCAAGAGCTCGTCCACTACAAGGCGAGCCACGGACGCTGGCGGATCGCCAAGGACCTCGTGGGACTGGTGCGTCGGGGTCACGGTGGAGAGTCCGACGAGTCCTATGGCGACAAGCTGCGCCGAGAGTCGCGCCGAGGAAAGTCCGAGTCGTCGACCTACGGGCTCGCGACGATCGGCGGACATCCCGTTGTGCTCTACGCGATGAACTGGGACTTCTTCGCGGGATCATTGGGCGTCGTCTCGGGCGAGAAGTTCCAGGCGGCGTCGGATCTCGCGGTGTCAAAGAAACTGCCCTTCATCTCCGTCTACGCCTCGAGCGGGGTGCGACAGCACGAGAACTTCGCCGGATTGACCCAGATGACCCGAATGGTCGAAGCGATCCGTCACTACAAGGAGAAGGTGGACCTGCCCCAGATCGCCGTGCTGCTGGGCAACGTCTGGGGCGGAGTCTCGGCCAGTGCGGTGCCCAACGCCGATCTCATCCTCGCAACGTCGGGCACCAACTTCGGCTTCGCCGGGCCCAACGTCATCGAGGCCTTCGAGGGCGCCAGCGTGCCGAGTGGCTCGCAGAGCGCCGAGGCCAACCTGCTGGATCGCAACATCGATGTCGTCCTCGCCGACGTCGGCGCGGTCGTCACGTACCTCGGC
This sequence comes from Actinomycetes bacterium, assembly GCA_021781315.1. Next base: position 1,343 of record JAJXXB010000057.1, read on the forward strand.
GAGTTGCTCTCGGTGACGGCGCGACCCGACAAGAACCACCAGCTCACCGCCGAGACGCCGCCGCTGGTGCGCAACGTCGGTGCCCACGACGAGCGCCGCGTCTTTCCCTTCGGCGCCGTCGGCATTCACGGCCCCGCCTTCGCGGACCCGTCCGGCGGGGAGATCCTGCGCTCGGCGCCGGCGCGACGCGCGTCGAGCGATGAGGCCGATTCACTCGTCGCCCAGTACCAGGACCTCATGACCGACGCGAACCGCGTGGACTTCGAGTTCATCACGCGCTTCGCCTTCACCGACGCAGTCGCGGTCTATAACTACGTCCAAGAGACCGACATCCAGCGATATCCGGCGATCGCCGGCTCCTTCGGCAAGATCGGTGCGCAGCCCTTCGTCGTCATCGGCACCCAGCCGTCGTATCAGCGCGTTGGCGACGCCGTCATCAAGCGCCCCTCGAATCCCGGTCCCGAGGACTTCGAGTTCATGGATCGGCTGTTGGAAATGGGCGAGCGCCTGCGCCTGCCAGCCCTGTTCATCACCGACACCCTCGGTGCCAAGCCCACTCTCGAAAGCGAGCGCCGGGGCCAATCGCGTGCGATCGCCCGATCCATCCTTAGGGGCATCGACTACGACGGACCCGTCATCTCGCTGGTCGCGGGGGCGCTCGGCAGCGGCGGGGGACTCGCGACGACACCGATGGCCGATCACGTCATCATGCTCGAGAAGGCGATGGCCTACGTCGCCGAACCACGCTCGGCCGCCTCGATCCTCTACAAGACGCCCACGCCAACGCATGAGCAGGTGAAGATGACCCTCGCCACGATGCGCTCGACGGCCCAGGACCAGTTGGACCTGGGCCTGATTGACAAGGTCATTCCCGAGGACCCCAATCCCTTCGTCACCGTTCAGCGCGTACACCTCGAAATCATGCGCGCCTACGTCGAACTGTCCCAGCTGTCGACGCGCAAGCTGCGTACTCGCCGCGAGGAGCGCATCCGCGCGCTGCGCGCCTTTGACATCGTCCAGGAGTAACCTCGACTCCGAGACGAAAGGCGGCGACATGCTCATTGTGACGACGAACGACCTAGCGGGTTGGCGCATCACCAAGGTGCTCGGTGAGGTCAATGGGCTCACGGTGCGAACGCGCAATGTTGGCGCCCAGCTCGGTGCGTCACTCAAGGCCCTGGGCGGAGGCGAGTTGCGCGGCCTGACCAAGCAGCTCCAAGAGTCACGCGCCGAAGCGCTCGAACGCCTCAGCGAGAGCGCTGCGGCGTTGGGCGCGACGGCCGTCGTGGCGATGCGCTACGACTCGAACGAGCTGGCCGGCACCTTCCAGGAGATCCTCGCCTACGGAACGGCGGTCATCGCGGAGCCACTGGCCTAGCGTTTTCGCTGGTCGACAGCCAACTCTGACCTTTGGCCCTAGTGGTCGCACGGTGACGGCGTGTTGGATGGAGGTGACCGAGAAGCGGAGAGCGGGACGGGCGTGGTTGGCCCGATCTCGAAAGGCGGGTGTGCGGTGAAGGAACGGACGTTGGCCAAGACGCTGGCGCGCTACGAGCAGGCGCCGCACCTCGTGTTCTGGGAGACGACCAAGGCCTGCTCACTCGCGTGTCGCCACTGTCGGGCCTCGGCGATGAAGACGGCGCTGCCCGGCGAACTCTCCCACGATGAGGGGATCGCCCTGCTCGAACAGATCGCCGCGATGCCCGCGCCGCGCCCCATCGTCGTCTTCACCGGGGGCGACTGCTTTGAGCGTGAGGACCTCTTCGACCTTGTCTCCCACGCGACCGAGTCGGGCCTGCGCGTGGGTGTGGCGCCCTCCGTGACCCCACGCTTGACCCGAGACGCGATGGCGGGACTCTACGAACGTGGGGTGCGCAGCGTGTCGATCAGTCTTGACGGTTCGAACGCTGAGTCGCACGACTCACTGCGCGGCATCCCCGGACACTTCGACGACACCCTGGCCGCGTTGGCGATGCTTGTCGAAATGGGCTTTCGCCTGCAGGTGAACACGACCGTCATGCGACGCAACGCGCACGAGCTGGCCGAGATCGCCCAGTTGCTCGAGAACGTGGGTGTGGCCATCTGGGAGGTCTTCTTCCTCGTCGGCGTGGGACGCGGTGCGCAGATCGAGGAGGTCAGCGCCGAGGACGCCGAAGACGTGTGCCACTTCCTCGTCGACGTCGCCAACCGGGGCATGACCGTGCGCACGGTGGAGGCTCCGTTCTTCCGCCGGGTGCAGGCCGAGCGACTCGAGCTGGCCAGCGACGATCCCGCGTCGGCCTTCTCGCTCGGAAATCTCTATCGCGAGCTCAGCGCCCAACTGGGTGAACGAATGAGCGACGTGCGTGGCCACAGCGCGACGCTCGCCACCGGTGACGGGCGCGGCATCGTCTTCGTGGGTTTCGACGGTGCGGTGCACGCCTCGGGCTTCCTGCCCGTCACACTCGGCAACGTTCGAGAGCAACCACTCGGCGAGATCTACACCGACAGCGAGCTGTTGACCTCGCTGCGCGCGGGAGATCTGCACGGGGCGTGCGGGCGCTGTGACTACTCGCGCCTCTGCGGAGGGTCGCGCGCACGCGCGTACTCGCGTACGGGCGACGTGCTGGGCGACGATCCGGCGTGCGTGCGAACGCGCGCGCGTCGCGTTCAGCTCGCCGCGCGGTAGTGAGCGAAGGCCTCGCGCGATTCGCGCACTGAGTAGTAGATGATGACCAGCCCGGCGGCGGGGTCGGCCCACCACCACCCCAGCAGGGCGTTGGCGGCCAGCCCCACCAGCACCGCGCTCGAGAGCATGCCGTCGACGAACGTCACCCTTCCCTCGGTGATCAGCACCTGATTGCCGAGCGCTCGACCAGTGTGCGTCTTGCCGTAGGCGAGGGCGAACATGGCGATCGCGGTGAGGGCGGTCCAGATAATGCCGGCGGGGGAGTGGTGCGGGTGGACGTGGCGAGCGAGGGCCACCGCGGTCAGCGCCACCAGGTAGACGCTCAACACGACGAAGGCCAGGCCAATGAGACGCAGCGCCGTGCGCTGGCGTTCGCCGTGGACGTTGCGCAGTTCCCAGACGACCACCGTTGACGCCCCGATCTCCACCAGCGTGTCGAAGCCAAATCCGGCCAGGGCCACGGAGTGGGCGGCCAGCGCCGCGAAGGCCAGATAGACCACGCCGACGACGTTCCAGGCGAGTGTTGTGTACTCGAGGGCGAGCCCCCGGCGCACGAGTTTCTCCGACGTCACCGCACCAGTCAATCAGACGCCGTGCGACGTGACGTCGCGTTGGTGCGACAACGGTACGACGACGATCCGCGAAGCCGCGACTAGACGGTCTCGTCCGCGGCGCTCTGGTCACGCGCGGCGCCGTTACGAGCCCTGGCTGAGACGTCGCAGGCGGTCGCGTGGCCCAGCCACCTCGTCCAGGCGTAAACGGCGCCGACGCCCACCGCGGCCCCCGCCCAGTTGAGGATCACACTGTGAAAGGGGCTGGCGCCGACGAAGCCCATCGCGCCACCACTGAGGAGTCGGCCGAGCCCACACGTTGAGACCACGTCA
>JAJXXB010000061.1 GCA_021781315.1 Actinomycetes bacterium
TCGAGTGCTCGACGTCGAAGTGGCCCGCGAGGCACGTCTGTAGCTTGTCGAGCAGCGCGGGCACGAGGCCGTCGTGAAAGCAGGACTCGTCGATGACGACGTGCGCCGAGAGCACGGGCAGACCCGAGGTGACGGTCCACACGTGCAGGTCGTGGACGTCGAGGACGTGATCGACGCCACGTAGGTGCTCGCGCACGTCGTCAAGGTTGACGTCCTCGGGCGCCGCCTCGAGCAAGATGCGACCCGAGGCGCGCAGCAGCCCCCACGACGCCTTCGCCATGAGGGCAACGACGACCAGAGAGGCGATCGCGTCGGCGCGCGCGTAGTTCGTCGTCATGATCACGACGCCGGCGATGATGGTCGCGAGGAAGGCGTAGAGGTCGGTGAGGATGTGTTGGAAGGCTCCCTCGACGTTGAGGCTCTCGCGCGAGCCTCGCGCGAGGACTCTGGCGGCCACGACGTTCACCACGACGCCCACGCCGGCGACCGCGACGACGGCGCCGCCGTGCACCGAGAGTGGGTGCACGAGCCGGCTGATCGACTCTGCGAGGATGATGCCGGCGACGACGAGAAGCGTCACGCCGTTGAGCGCGGCCGAGAGGATCTCCGCGCGCACGAGGCCGAAGGTCCACTTGCCCCCGGCGGGTCGCGACGCGAGACTCGCGGCCCACAGCGACGCCGCGAGGGCCCCGGCGTCGGTGAGCATGTGTCCGGCGTCGGCGAACAGTGCGAGGGAGTGGGCGGCGATCGCCACGACGACTTCCATCGCCATGAACGCGAGGATCAAGTACAGCGCGGCGCGAAGATGGCGCGTGTCGCCAGCGTGGGCGTGTGAGTCCTGACCCACTCAGGGCCCCACGCGGTGAGTGGACTCGTCGATCGGCTCGTCGCTCGCGACGTGATCGGCGTGAAAGAGCGCCTCCTCGACGAGTCCGCGCACGTGGGGGTGGTCGAGGGAGTAGTGCAGACGCGTGCCGTCGCGGCGCACACTCACCAGCCGCGCGAGGCGCAACTTCGCGAGGTGCTGGGAGACGCCCGCCGGATTGAGCGAGAGTTGGGCGGCGAGTTCATTCACCGAGTGCTCACCGTTGAGCAGGGCCCAGATGATGCGCAGGCGCGTCTTGTCGGCCATCAGTTTGAAGGTGGTCACGGCGACGTCGAACTGGCGATCGCGAGGTTCACTTACTATTTGCGTAGGCACGCAGATAGAGTACTGGCTCCGGTCGCCACCGGGACATTTGGCTCTGGCGGGGGCGCGAGCCCCGCGACAAGATGCACGTAGGCGCTTTCAACAGTGATCGGAGACCGGACGTGGACTTCGTACGGTGGTTTGAGAACATTCGCATCGCCGACGCCCCCCTGGTGGGTGGCAAGGGCGCCAACTTGGGCGAACTGACCCAGGGCCACCTCCCGGTGCCGCCGGGCTTCGTCGTCACCTCGGACGCCTACCGTTACGCCCTGGAGCACGCGGGCATTGTCGACGCCCTCGCGGGGGCGCTCGCGGATGTCAACGTCGAGAGCACCGCTGACCTCTCGCGCGCCTCGCGCGAGGCCCAGGACCTCCTGCACCGACTCGAACTGCCCGACGATCTCGCCGCGGCGATTCTCGACGCCTACCACCGACTCGGTGAGGGCTCGCGCGTCGCGGTGCGTTCCTCGGGCACGGGCGAAGATGCGGGTGACACATCCTTCGCCGGCATGAACGTCACGTTCACCAACGTGGCCGGTGACGCCGATGTGCTCGCGAGCGTTAAGGACTGCTGGGCGTCGCTCTACGGCGCGCGGGTGATCTCGTATCGCATCACGCGCGAGATCGGCGAGGTTCCCGCGATGGGGGTCGTGATTCAGACGATGATCCCCTCAGAGAGGTCCGGCGTCATGTTCACCGCCGACCCCTCGACCGGGGACACCAGCCACATCGTCATCGAGGGCGCGTTCGGTCAGGGCGAGGTCGTGGTCTCGGGCCAGGTCGAGCCCGACACCTACGTCGTGGCCAAGGCCGGGCCCAGCTTGTTGCACGTGCGCGTAGGCACCAAGGAGTTCAAGGTCGTGCGCGGTTCCGACGGTGCGGACCTGCGAGTGGACTTGGGGCCGAGCGAGGCGAGCCAGCGCGTGCTCAGCGACGACGAGGCCCTCGCCGTCGCGCGCCTGGGCCTGGCGACCGAGGCGCACTACGGCGCGCCCCAGGACACCGAGTGGGCGATGGCGGGCGGCGAGATCTACCTCGTGCAGTCGCGGCCCATCACCACCCTTGCCAGTCGCGTCGCACCCGAGGCGCCGGCGAGTGGGCGACTGCTCCTCCAGGGCCTCGCCGCCTCCAGCGGCCGGGCGGCCGGTCCGGTACGCATCCTCGCCTCGGCCGACGAGGGCGACCAGTTCGTCTCGGGCGAGATCCTCGTCGCGCACATGACGAGCCCCGACTGGGTACCGATCATGCGCCGGGCTGGTGCGCTCGTGACCGACGGCGGCGGCATGACCTGTCACGCCGCCATTGTCTCGCGCGAGCTCGGCGTGCCGTGCGTGGTGGGCGCGCGCAACGCCACGACGGTGCTGCGCGACGGCGAAGTCATCACCGTCGACGGCGCCCAGGGCACAGTCTTCGAGGGCGACCTCACGGCGCAGGCGCCGGTCGTCGCGGTGTCGTCGCCGGCGAGTCACGGCGAACCCGCCGCCCCGCCACTCGCCACGCGTCTGTACGTGAACCTGGCCTTCGCCGAGCACGCCGAGGAGGTGGCCGCACTCGACGTCGACGGGGTGGGGCTGTTGCGCGCGGAGTTCATGGTGACCGACGCGCTCGCCGGCGTGCACCCCAAGCTGCTCATCGAGCGCGGCCAGTCCGCCTCCTTCGTCGAGGCCATGGCCGCTTCACTCACGCGCATCACGCGCGCTTTTGGCACCCGGCCCGTTGTCTACCGCTCAATCGACTTTCGTTCCAACGAGTTCGCCAAGTTAGAGGGCGGGGACCGCTTCGAGCCAGTCGAGGAGAATCCGATGATCGGCTATCGGGGCTGCTACCGCTACGTGCGCGATCCCGAGGTCTTTAACCTCGAACTCGAGGTGCTGGCCAAGGTCTACGAGGAGACGCCCAACATCACGTTGATGATTCCCTTCGTGCGCACTCGCTGGGAGCTCGAGGCCTGCCTCGACTTGGTCCATCACAGCCCGCTGGGCGAGGAGATCCCCCTGTGGGTGATGGCCGAGGTGCCCTCGGTCGCCTATCGCATCCCCGAGTACGCAGCGATGGGGATCTCGGGGGTTTCAATTGGCAGCAATGATCTGACCCAGCTCATGCTGGGGGTGGACCGCGACAGCCAGATCTGCGACGAGCTCTTTGACGAGTCTGACGCGGCCGTTCTGGACACGATCGGTCGCATCATCGAGCAAAGTCACGCGGCCGGTATCACGTCATCTCTCTGCGGCCAGGCGCCGTCGAATCACCCGGAGTTCGCCGAGCACCTCGTGCGATTGGGGATCACGTCGGTGTCGGTGAACCCCGACGCGGTCGATAAGGTCCGCCACTCCCTGGCGCGCGCGGAGTGGCGACTCCTGCTCGAGGCCGCGGACCCCCAGCACCGCGCTCGCGCCTAGGCGACGCCGACGCCCTCGCGGGCAGCCGGCGTCGCCGGCCACCTACAGGTTGCCGCCGATGTAGATCGTGCAGCGAATTCTCAATGGCGAATAAGTGATCACGCAGTCAATGCTCCAAAACAGTGAGCTGCTCGCCCCGGCCGCTCCGGTTTTCGGCACCACCGTACCCGAGACCGTCCCGCTCAACTGCGGCGAGGCGATCGGGGCGCTCCAGGTTCCGCTGGAACTCACGGTGGCGTCGCTGGCGTAGGACGTGGCGAAGTTGCTCGAGTTGGCGGCCCAGTGGCCACGCACCGTCGCGTTGCACCCGCCGGTGGCACCGGCCTTGCCCAGAGCGAGTGACACCGCACCCGACAGTGACGGCGTCGCCGTACCGGTCGCCACGCACGTACTCGTGCTTAGGTGGGCAGCTCGTGATGCGGCCGAGGACACGCCCGGCACCACGGCGAGAGCGCACACGAGTGTGGCGCTCGCCAGAACGCCCACGATGCGCCGTGTGTTGAGGAACTTGTTCATAACCCCCCTTTGTCTGGTGTCGATTGACGTTTTCGTTCGACACGAGGGGCGGGAATGTCACGTCGTGGCCCGCACGAGCGCTGAGGCGAACTCAGCCAGGGTTCGTGACCTCGCGCGTCATCACCCTCCCCGATGATCCAGCGAGACTCTCGTCACGGTGAACTTTTTTCACCATAACCCCCGTGGCGGCGCCGCGCTCGTCGAGATGAAGAATCATTCCGCGACTAGCCGGCCCCTCGAAGGTGACTTCGGGCGTCCAATTCCCACGGCGCCAAAGGGCGCCGTGGTGGCTCGCGCGACGAGCGGACGTCAAGGGAGGGTTGATCCTCCTAGAGTGAACGTCAAAGGGGGCCAGGGTGAGAGCGACGCTGCCACGAGGACTGCTCGGCGCGCTCGCGCTGTGCTTGTTGTCCGGCGTGGCCGGCGCGAGCGTGGCCGCTCACGCGGGTCCTCCGACGAGCCTCGCCCAGGCACACGCGTCAGCGACGGGCGACGCGACGGCGATCGCCTTCTATCGCGAGGTGGCCGCCGTGACGGGAGCCACCAGTGGTCAGATCGAGCACTTCGGCGCGTCGGCGTCCCAAGACGCCATCAAACTCCTCGGCAAAGGTGGGTTCAGTCTGCGCGAGGCCGGCCCGGCGTTCGCGGGATTTCATCCCGTCGACGACGTGGTCACCATCGGCGCGCGACGCGGTCGCATCGCCTTTGTGATCGACGTGATCTCCTGGGCGGGCCAGGGTCCGCGATTCGCGACCTTTAGCGAGATGCTCACGGCCCTTGGTGAGGTTCGCTTCGCGGGCGTGGCGTCGGCGAGTTCCCTGCCCACCGCGAGCCAGCGTGTCAGCGTGGCGTGCGCGGGGCGCGTCGGGGGCGCGGTGGGCGCCTTCAGCCACGTGGGCTACGCCGAGGGGTATCTCGTCGGCGGCCACTTCATCTCCATGAAGCGAGCGGGCGCTCACGAGATCGTGACGCTCGCCTTTCCCTACTCCGCGAGTCAGATCGCCACCGAGACCGACGTCATCTCGCGCGCGAGCCACCTGCCGCTCTCAAGCACGATCGTTGTGGCGTCCTCGCAGAACAATGGCGGGTTCGCTGAGCACTGGTCAAACTCGTGGCTCCACCTCCGGATTTACCCACCGCGCACGACGGGACTGTGCGCGAGCGTCGAGGCCGGCCTCACCCACTAGCGCCGACTACGATCTCAACGTTCGACGAACGGTGGTGCGTGACGGCCTTTCAGGACTTCTACCCCGAGCACCTGGCTCACTGCTACGGCTGCGGACGGCTCAACGAGCACGGCTACCACATCGCCACCGAGTGGGACGGTGAGGAGAGCCTCACGCGCTTCACGCCCCAGCCCTTTCACACCGCCGTCGCCGGCTTCGTCTACGGGGGGCTCCTCGCCTCTCTCATCGACTGTCACTCCACTGGCACCGCCGCGGCGCAGATGTACCGTGGTGAGAGCCGCGCGATGGACACGCTGCCCGCGTTTCGCTTCGTCACCGCGTCGCTGCAGGTCACCTACGCCAAACCCACGCCGCTGGGACCCGAACTGGCCATCCGCGGCCGAGTGCTCGACGTCTCGGGGCGAAAAGTCCTCGTCGCCTCGACGCTCTCGTGCGCCTCCCAGGACACCGTGAGCGCCGAGGTGCTGTGCGTGCAGATGCCGGACTCCTTCGGCCACTAGTGCTTCGGCGAGCGCTGAAATGATTTCGCCCGAAAGTGGTCGTCGGGCGGCCCTAGCGAGTAGCGCGCGAGCGCAATTCGGTTAAAGATAGGGGCCAAGACGCGTCGCGAAGGACTCGCGACGCAAGAAGGGGACTGTCATGTCGTTCACCGCGATCAACCCGGCCACCGAAGAGGTCATCGCCGACTTCCCGGCTCACACCCCGGACCAGATCGAGGCCGCCGTGGCGCTCTCGGCGCGCACGTTCGCGTCGTGGCGCCAGACGCCCTACAAGGACCGCGGCGAACTGATGATCGCCGCGGCCCAGCTGCTCGAAGACGAGCTTGACGACGCCGCGGCGATGCTGACCGCCGAGATGGGCAAGACCTTCGTTCAGGCCAAGGGCGAGGTCCTCAAGTGCGCCAAGACGATGCGCTACTACGCCGAGCACGCGGAGTCGCTCCTCGGTGAAGAGATCATCGCCTCGCCGGCCAGCCGCAGCGGCATCCGCTACGAACCGCTGGGCACCGTGCTCGCGGTGATGCCGTGGAACTTCGCGCTCTGGCAGGCGGTGCGCTTCGCGGCGCCGGCGATGATGGCCGGCAACGTCGGCATTCTGAAGCACGCTCACAACGTCCCCGGATCGGCCACGTACCTCGAGAGCCTCTTCCTGCGCGCCGGTTTCCCCGAGGGCGTCTTCATCAACCTCTTTCTCGGGCACCAGGCGCTCGCCGATCTCATCGCGGACGACCGCATCGCCGCCGTGACGCTCACGGGCTCGGAGGTCGCCGGCCAGAAGGTTGGGGCCCAGGCCGGGGCGAACCTGAAGAAGTGCGTGCTCGAGCTGGGCGGCTCAGACGCCTTCATCATCGCGAGCTCGGCCGACATGGACAAGACCATTCCGATGGCGGTCATGGGCCGCATCCAGAACAACGGCCAAAGCTGCATCGCGGCCAAGCGCTTCATCGTCGTCAAGTCGCGCGCCGAAGAGTTCATCGAGGGCTTCACCAAGGCCATGAGTGAGGTCGTCGTCGGCGACCCGATGGACCCCAAGACCGGTCTCGGGCCGCTCGTGAACTCCGAGCAGCGCGAGCTGATCCACGCCCAGGTCCAAGACGCCGTGGCCAAGGGCGCGGTCGTGCGCACCGGCGGCAAGCTGGTCGAGGGAAAGGGCTACTACTACGAGGCGACCGTTCTGACCAACGTGCCGCGCGACTCGCGCGCGGGTTGTGAGGAGATGTTTGGGCCCGTCGCCGTGGTCGAGGTCGTCGAGGACCTCGACGAGGCGATCGCGCTGGCGAATTCGACGCCCTGGGGACTGGGTGGCTCCATCTGGGCCACCGACCCGAGCGAGATCGAGCGGGCGATCAACGGGGTGGAGTCGGGCATGGTCTTCGCCAACGCCATCGTCGCCTCGACGCCCGAGCTGCCCTTTGGCGGTATTAAGAAGTCCGGCTACGGCCGCGAGCTCTCGGCGCTGGGCATTCGCGAGTTCACGAACGCCAAGACGTTCTACATCGCCTAAGTCAACGGCGACGACCTCGCCGTGACCGGGTCTCGCCGCTCTCAGAGCGCGGCGGAACCGTCGGAGACAATGGAGTCATGGCACTCGAACAGTTTCGCGCGACCTTTGACGCGCACGTGTACTTCTCCAACGGCGGCGACCTCGAGACGCGAGGCTTTCGCGTCGACGTCGCCGACGAGAGCGCGAGCGAGTCCGACGTCGGTGAACTCTTCGTGCGTTCGCTCCATCTCTTGATGGTCGAGCGCGTCGAGATCACGAACCTTCACGTGGTGCGCGAAGCGCACCTGGGCACCCACGGCGGACCCAGTGACGTGCCACCCGAGACGGGCTCGCGACGACTCGTCGAACTGAGTCACGTGATTCGCGCGGGCATGACGACGTACCCGGGCCTGCCCGCACCCCAGATCGTCTCGCACCTCTCACGCGAGGACTCGCGCGAGCGCTACGCACCGGGTACCGAGTTCACCATTGACGCAATCACCATGGTGGGCAACACCGGCACCTACCTCGACAGTCCCTTTCACCGCTACGCGAACGGCGCGGACCTGGCGGGACTGCCCCTCGAGGCCTTCGTCGACCTGCCGGCGGTCGTCGTGCGTACGCAAGGTAGTGCCACGCGTGCCATCGACGCCGCCACCCTCGCCCCCTACGACGTCGCCGGAGCCGCGGTGCTGTTGCACACCGGTGCGGACGCGCTCTGGGGCTCACCCGCCTACGCGATAGACGCCCCCTTTCTCACGGGCAGTGCCGCGCGTTGGCTCGTCGAGCGAGGTGCTTTCCTCGTGGGCATCGACGCTCTCAACATCGACGACACCGAGAGCGGAGGGGAGCGTCCCTCGCACAGCGTCTTGCTCGAGGCCGGCGTGCCCGTCGTCGAGCACCTGACGGGCCTCGAGCAACTGCCGGCTAGCGGAGCTCGCTTTAGCGCCGCGCCGGCGCGCGTCGAGGGCTTTGGGACGTTCCCCGTGCGCGCGTACGCGTCGGTGCCGCGTGGACGCGCTGATCGCCGAGACGACCAGGAATAATTTCGGGGGACCTAGGATCTCGACGTGCTCGGTCAACTTCGCGCTGTTCTCGTGTCTCTGCTCGTCGTGGCCGCGAACGTCGTCGCGGCGGGCGCGCCCGCCTCGGCGACCGGCGTCGCGCCGGCGTCAGTGGGCTTTGACGTGAGTTTCCCCCAGTGCGGGTCGCCGCTGCCCTCTCCGGCGGGCTTTGGGATCGTGGGTGTCAACAACGGCCACCCCTTCTCGGTCAACCCCTGTCTTGTGAGCGAGGTCCAGTGGGCGGGGACGACGTTGAGTGCGAGCCCGCAGTTCTACGTCAACACCGACAACCCCGGTCCGTCGAACAACGCCAACTGGCCCCGCTCCCAGAGCGCGCCGCGCGTGTGCGCCGGGGCGGACTCGATCGCGTGCTCCTTCGACTACGGTTGGAACGCTGGACAGGGCTCGTTCCAAGCGGTCGTCGGTGTCGAGACTCAGTTGGGCGCCGCCTCGCCGACCGGCGTGGCGCAGTCGTCGCAGTGGTGGCTCGACGTGGAGACCGGCAACCTCTGGGAGTCGTTGCGCAACGCCACCGGACCCACGAGCGCGCAGTACGCGAATGACGCGGCTGTTCTCCAAGGCGAGCTCGCCTACTTCGCGAGCATCGGCATCACCTCGGTGGGCATCTACTCGACCGCGAGCCAGTTCGGAGCCATCGCCGGAGCGACGCTCCCGAGGTTCGCGGCGAACAAGCTCTGGGTGCCCGGCTTCGCGACCCTCGCCGCCGCCCAGGCCGCGTGCAACATGGCGTCCTTTACCGGTGGGCGCATCGCGATGATCCAGTACCCCTCGCGCGGGCTCGACGGAGACTACGCCTGCGGGCTGGTGACGACGCCGAGCGCCGCGTCGGTGTCCCTCGCGACGTCGGCCTCCTTCACCGATCAACTCGCCGTCGCCGGGGAGAGCGCCCCGGTGACTTACACCCAGTCCTCGGGCGCCCCGGCCCTCGTCGTCTCGAGCACCGGGCTGGTCTCCACCGGCTCCGCGCTCGCGCCCGGCGTCTACAGCGCGAGTGGCACGAGTAGCGCGGCGGGTCTGAGCGGCACGTACACGTTCACGCTGACCGTCGGACTCCTCTCTCAGAGCTCGCCCACCTCGGCGACCTCGTCGGTGCCCGCGTCGGCGACCTTCTCCTCCCAGGTTGCGGCCACGGGGGCGAGCGGCCCGATCACCTTCTCCCAGACCAGCGGCGCGCCGGCTCTGCTCGTCTCGCCGAGCGGGCTCGTCACGACCCAGGGGACGCTTCCTCGTGCCACGTACCACGTGACGGGCACCATGAGTGACGCGAGCGGCGACAGCGGGACCTTCTCTCTGGCCGTGAGTGTCGGCACTCTCACGCAGTCCTCGCCGATTCGCCTCAGCGTGACTCCGGGCGCGGCGGCCACCCTGTCGAACCAGCTCACCGCGAGTGGGGCGAGCGGCGCCCTGACCTTCACCCAGAGCACCGGCGCGCCCGCCCTCGTCGTCTCGCCCAGTGGACTCATCACCACGAGCGGCGTGCTCGCGGCGGGCTCCTACGTCGCGCGCGGCGTCGTGGCCGACGCTGGCGGCGACCAGGGCAACTACTTCTTCAACCTCCTTGTCTCTTCGGTGACCCTCGCCCAGACCTCGCCGACCAGCGCGAGCGTGACGCCGAGCGCGTCGGCGACGTACTCGAGCCAGATCGCGGTCAAGGGCGCCGCGGGCGCCGTGAGTTTCACCCAGAGCGCGGGTACGCCGAACCTCGTGGTGTCGCCCAGTGGCCTCGTGACGACGGGTGGCGCGCTCGTCTCCGGCGTCTACAGCGCGAGCGGCACGATGGTGGACGGCGCCGGAGATCCGGGATCCTTCACGTTCACCCTGAGTGTCGCCGTGGTCGCACCTCCGCCACCGCCCGCGCCGGCGGCGACGAGGGTGCTCGGGCACGCGCTCACCGGACACACGGTGACCCTCACCATCCTCGGACACGGCTTCGTGGGACGACCCACGGTGGTGGGCCGCGCCGGCACGAGCGCCCTGGTGATCCGCGATACGGGGACCGCACTCACGGTGCGGGTCACGGTGGCGCCGCACACGCGCCGGGGCGTGTACACCTTCGTCATCGCCCTGGCGACGGGCGCGCTCTGTAGCGTGCGCTACGTCCAGCGCTAGCGACCGTCACCTCCCACCCGGCGCTGTCGGACCTCACTGGATCCCTTCCTGTCACTTGACATGTGAACAGTAACGATATATCGTTATAGAACGTAAAGGGGTCACACGGTGATCCCGCGAAGGAGTGAGATGTTCAACACACACGACATGAATGCCGATCGAGGTCGCCCCGGTCCCCAGCGCTCGCTGGGACGGCGCCGGCGCGGTGGACCGGGCCACGGCCACAGCCACGACCACATGGGACCGGGTCGCCGGCGCGGTCCGGGACGGCGCGACGGGCGGCGTGCGCGCGGCGACGTGCGCGCCGCGGTGCTGGTCCTGCTCGAAGAGCAGCCGCGCAACGGCTACCAGATCATCCAGGAGCTGACGGAGCGATCGAACGAAGCCTGGCGCCCCAGTCCCGGATCGATCTACCCGATACTTCAACAACTCGAGGACGAGGGTCTCATCGAAGCGAGCGCCACCGGCAGCGGACGCGCCTACGCGCTCAGCGACGCGGGACGCCGTTTCGTCGAGGACGAACGCGAGCAACTGGGTCGGCCCTGGGAGAACGCGGGCCAGGGCGCCGAGCCCGCGCGCGAGCTGATGGTGGCGGGGCGCGAAGTCGTGATGGCCGCGCGCCAGGTCGTCGTGGTCGGCTCTTCGTCCCAGCTCGCCCGAGCCACTGCGATCCTCGCCGAGGCGCGACGGGCGCTCTACAGCTTGTTGGCCGAGGGGGACGCGGGTCCGCGAGATGACTCCTAGTCCGTAACCCGCCCCGCGCGGCGCTAGCGTCCGAGCGTGCGCGCGATTCAACTGAGGGCTCGTTCCCTGTTTGTCTCCAGCGTCGCGGCGGCGAGTGTTCTCGCCGCTCTCGCGGTGCCAGCGTCGGCCACGTCGTGGTCGTGGTCGTGGCGAGCCTCGGGTACTCTCGGCGCGAGGCCCGCGTGCTCTCGACTGGGTCGCGCTCTCGCGGGACCGGTGTGCGCTTATCGCGTACCTAATGCACCACGACTCTCGGGCGCCGAGTCAGTCGTCGTACGCGTGACGAACACGTCGTCGCGGCGCGCGTGCTACGCGATCAGCGTCTCGACGACGTACATGGCCGGACTGCACGGTTGGTGCGTGGGTGCGGGCGCGACTGGTCAGTACGCGACGAGGGGTGCCGCGAGTCACTACCGTGGCCTCACGATGAGTCTCTTTGTCACCAGCGGGTCTTCGACGCGTCCTCTCGCTCCGATCAGCGATTCGCACTCATCGCCCTTTGTGGTCGTAGTACGCGAGGTGGCCGGCTAGGACCTCGGGCCCCGTCGCGGGAGTTCCGTGTCGGAGTAAGTTCCCAGTGAGAGGCCCGCAGCGCACGTGGTGGCGTGCGGACTCGCGGTCGCCGTCGACACAAGGAGCGAGATGGCCGATCAGCGCGCGAGCCTAGATTCGGGGCCCGGGGTGCGACACGGCGAGGCGCGCGTGAAGTCCCCGTGTCCACCGCGCGCGATCACGCGCAAAGAGTTCATCCAGCGAGAGCGCGATATCGCCACCCAGAGGGTGACCCCGCTCGTAGTCGCGTTCGTCGACGCGGGCTCGCCCCGGGCTCTCACGTGACGTCGAGGGCGCTCGAGCCCGACGCGCACTGGAGTCGCGCGGGCGCCTCCACGTTGGCCCTCGACGTCGCGGCGGCGCTTGCGGCGCTCGAGACGTCGCGTCTCGGACTCGACACCGCCGAGGCGGACCAACGCCGCGCGAGTGCCGGTCCCAACGTTCTGCCCACACCCGCGCGCCGCTCGCTGGTGCGCGAGGTGGGTGCGCAATTTGCCAACATGTTCGTTGTGGTGCTCGTCGTGGCCGCCGCGCTCACCTTCGCGACGTACCTCTTGACCTCGCCGCGAGACAGCGCCACGCTCGAGTTGGCGATCGGCATCTTGTGTGTCGTGGGACTCAACGCCATGATCGGTTTCGTTCAAGAGCACGCGGCGGAGCGCACCGCGGAAGCCCTCCAGGCCATGGTGGCGCACACGGCGCGGGTCCTGCGCGAGGGAGACCTGCGCGAGGTCAGCACCGAGGACCTCGTGCCCGGCGATGTCATCGTGCTCGAGGCGGGCGACGCCGTACCGGCCGACTGCCGGGTCATCGAGGCGCACGGCCTCGCCGTCGAGCTCTCGGCCCTGACCGGAGAGAGTCGGCCGGTGGGTCGAAGCGTGGACCCGGCGGGCGCGGCGAGCGCACCCGTCGAGGCGCGCGACGGCGTCTTCATGGGCACCACTGTCGCGACCGGGACGGGCAAGGCGGTTGTCTACGCCACGGGTCTGTCGACCCAGTTCGGCCAGATCTTTCGCCTCACGTCCGAACAGGTCGAGGTCGCGAGCCCCTTGCAGCGCCAGGTGACCGACATGGCCCGTCGGGTGGCGGCAGTGGCCATCGCCGCGGGCATCGCGCTCTTTGGCCTGCGCGCCCTCTCGGGCAGTCCCCTCGAGCGTTCCTTCGTCTTCGCCCTCGGGGTGATGGTCGCCCTGGTTCCCGAGGGCCTGCCGGCCACACTCTCGGTGTCGCTCGCGATCGGCGTGCGACGCATGGCTCGTCGCCAGGCTCTCATACGCCGTCTGGCCGCAGTCGAGGCCCTGGGCTCGACCACCGTGATCTGCACCGACAAGACCGGCACGCTCACCACCGCCGAGATGACACTGCAGCGCGTGTACACGTGGGGTCACCTCTCGGAAGTGAGCGGGGTCGGCTACGGCCCCGAGGGCGAGGTGGAGAACCCCGACCTCGCGGGCGAGGTGCTGAGAGTCGCGGCCCTCTGTAGTGACGCGCGGCTGCTCGCGCCCAGCGATACCCAGGGCTGGCGTGTGCTGGGTGACACGACCGAGGGGGCCATCATCGTCGCCGCGGCGAAGGCGGGAGTCGACCTGGCGAGAGAAGCGGCCCGCACGCCGAGGATCGGGATCTTCCCCTTCGACGCGGATCGCAAGATGATGTCGACGCTGCATCGCGTGGGTGGTCTGGTTGAGCTGTACCTCAAAGGCTCACCCGAGGCGGTACTCGCGCGCAGCATCGAGATCGCGACGGGCAACGTCGTCGACCTCCTCGACGAGACCCGTCTGCGCGCGGTGAGAGAGACCTACGACGCGATGGCCAGCGACGGTCTTCGCGTGCTTGCCGTGGCGCGGCGCTCGCTCTCATCTGATCGCGTGTCCCAAGACGACGCCGAGCGAGACCTGACCTTCCTTGGACTGGTGGGAATCGCCGACGCGCCGAGGCCCGAGGTGCGTGACGCGGTGGCGGCGTGTCGGCGAGCGGGAATTCGCATCGTGATGGTGACCGGCGACTACGGTCTGACCGCCGAAGCGGTGGCGCGCCACGTCGGCATACTCGACGAAGGCTCGGCGCGCCTCGTCTCGGGTTCCGAGCTCGACGCGGCCGACGCTGACGAGCTAGCCGCGATGTTGCGAAGCCAGGATCAGATCCTCTTCGCCCGGGTGCGTCCGGAGCAGAAGCTTCGCATCGTCACTGCCTTCGAAGAGCTCGGCGAGATCGTGGCCGTCACGGGCGATGGCGCCAACGACGCGCCGGCGCTTAAGCGCGCGAGCGTGGGCGTGGCCATGGGCGAAGGCGGCACCGACGTCGCGCGCGCGGCGTCGGTCGTGATCTTGCTGGACGACTCCTTCGCCTCCATCGCGGCGGCGGTCGAGCTCGGCCGAGCGGTGTATCGCAACATCCAGCGATTTCTCGTCTACCTCTTTAGCCACAACCTCGCAGAACTGACGCCGATACTGGCGGCGACGTTCGTGGGTTTTCCGCTGGTGCCGCTCTCGGCCCTGCAGGTACTGGCGATCGACCTGGGATCAGACGTCTTGCCCGCACTCGCCCTCGGCGCCGAGCGCCCCGAGGCCGACACCATGACTCGTCCGCCGCGCTCACCCGGCGCGCACCTCTTCTCCTGGGAGGTGGTGCGCCGATTCCTCTTCCTCGGCACGCTGCAGTCTCTGGGCGTCACGGCGGTGTTCTTCTGGCGCATCCAC
Source organism: Actinomycetes bacterium (assembly GCA_021781315.1). The sequence goes on from JAJXXB010000061.1 coordinate 14,464, forward strand.
AGCGCCCACCTGGGATTCGGTGACTTCACGGCCGCGACACCGGCCTACCGCGAGGCGCTCACGATGACCCAAGCGGGCATCGTGGTCAGTCAGTTCTTCAACAGCTTTACCGTTCGCACCGATCGCGAAAGCGTGTTTCGCGCGGGACTCTTCTCGAATCGGTGGCTCCTCGGCGCGGGTGTGATCAGCCTGGGCTTCATGGCCGCGGTGAGCTACGTGCCCCTTCTCCAGGGCGTCTTTCACACCGCGGTCCTCTCACTCGTGGATTGGTTGTTGCTCGTGGCCTGCGGCGTGTTGTTGCTCGCGGCCGATGAGACTCGCAAGGCCCTGCATCGCGCCCGCGACGCCCGCGAGCGCGCCCGGCTAGGAAGGGAGGCGTGATGCACGTGATCATCGTGGGTTGTGGACGGGCGGGAACCGCTCTCGCCACACGTCTCGACGCCGAGGGCGACAGCGTGTGCGTGGTCGACATCGATCCGCGGGTGCGCGATCAGTTGGCGCCGGCTTTCCACGGGAAGGTCGTCACGGGCAGCGGGCTGCGACGCTCGGTGCTCGTCGAGGCCGGCGTTGATCGCGCGGACGCGTTGATTGCCCTTACGCAGAGTGACAGTCTCAACATCGTGCTGACGCGCGTCGCGCGAGACGTCTTCCACGTGCCCCACGCCACCGGCCGCCTCGCCGACGTGGAGCACTCGCTTCTGGCCACCGACCTGGGTCTTGACATGGTGACGTCGGTTCGCGTCATCACCGATCGCATCTACCGCCGGCTGCGACATCGCGTACTCGATCCCGAGTACACCTTCGGTAACGGCGAGTCGCTGCTCGTGCGCGCGCCCGCACCCCTCTACCTCGACGGACGCTTGGTGCGTGAGTTCAACGTCGAGGGCGAGATTTCGGTGGTCGAGATTACGCGCGGCGGCCACTCGCTGGTCCCCGGTGCGGGCACCACGATCAGTGCGGGTGATCGTCTGAGCTTCGTGGTGGCCTTGAGCGCGATGGATCGCCTCAAGGGCTTCCTCGGCGGAAGGTGGGACTGATGCACGCCATCGTCGCCGGGGGAGGCGCGGTGGGCGAGGCCGTGGCGCACACGTTGACTGGCGACGGCCACGACGTGCTCGTCATCGAGCAGAGTCCGGCGCGCGCCGAGGAGTTGCGCGCGAGTGGTCTGCTCGTCGAAGTTGGCAACGCGACGTCACCCGCCGTTCTCGAGGCGGCCGGGGCGCTGCACGCCCACGTCCTCATCGTGTGCGTGACGCGCGACGAGGACGCCCTCGTGATCGCCGCGCTCTGTCGGCGTCACTTCGAAGTCGCCCGTATCGTGGGCGTCGTGCGCGACGACGAGCACCGGTGGCTCTTTGACGAGACGTGGGGCATCGACGTGGCGATCTCCTCGACGCCCGTGCTGACGTCACTGATCGAGGCGGCCGCGGGCGAGGAGGCGATGGTGCGCGTACGTCACCTCCTCGATGACCACCTCGCCCTCGTGGAGGTCTCCATTGGTGCCGACTCGCCGGCGCTTGGCCGCTCGGTGGCCGCGCTCGCCCTGCCCGCGCGAGACCTCGTTGCGACCGTGGTGCGCGCGGGGGCCGCGCGCCCGTTCACGCCGGATCTCACCCTCGCGGCAGGTGACCTGGTCCTGGTGGTCGCCGCGCTCGAGGACGAGTCACTCGTGAGACGGGCCTTCGAGGGCTCGTCCAAGGGTGAGTAGCTCGCCGTGAGCCTCGTGTGGACGCTGGTCCTCTTCGCTCACGTCGTCGCGGCCGCCTTTTGGGTCGGTGGCCAGTTGATGCTCTCGCTCGTCGTCCTGCCACCCCTGCGTCAGAGCTTGACTCCAGAGGTGCTCGCCCAGATTGCCGTGACGTCGGGGCGACGATTCGCGCGCGTGGCGAATCGTGGACTTCTGCCCGTTCTGGTCATCACCGGACCTCTCCTCGCTTGGCATGACGGGCTGGGACGTCACTCGCTCGACACGTCCTTCGCGCACGTCTTGGAGGTCAAGATCGCCCTCGTGATCGTGGTGCTGAGCCTGGCGGGGGCTCACCGCGTGGCGGCCACGCGGTGGGGTCGGCGTGGCGCGCGAGTACTAGCGAGGGCGACCCTGGGTCTGTCCGTGGTCATTCTCGCCCTCGCGGCCGCGTTGGCCGTACTGCCGGCGCCAGGGCACTAGTTGCGTCGGCGCGAAGTCTTCGGCGCGCTCTCCGCGCGTGTGAACGAGGTGCCTGGGACTTAGGGCCCTGGTGGTGGCGTCCGTGATGGGCGAGGCTCACCGTAGGTCCTGTCGACGTCACTTTCGTGGCTGGTCGAAGGGAGGCACCGTGCGCATTGGCCGAGTGGTACTCGTAGTCGCGGGAGTCCTGACACTGATCGTGGGCTTGGCTCTCGCGGGGGCCGGTGGGGCCCTGGTGTGGGCGAACGCCACCCAGCGCGACGCCACCGGATACTTTCACACCTCCACCGAGGAGTTCTCGTCCAGCGGCGTCGCGCTCGTGTCGTCCGTGGACTTCTCGATGCACCCCGGGGCGCACTCGTGGTTCACCTACGAGCCACTGGGCACGCTACGCGTGCGCGCGGCGGTCGACGGCGCGAGCGCGTTCGTGGGCGTCGCGCCGACGAGCGCGATCGACAAGTACTTGGCGGCGGCGGCCTACAGCCGCGTGACGTCGGTCGACGTCGCACCTTTCGTCGCTCACTACCGCGAGCGCGCCGGCGCGTCGAGTGTGCCGTCGCCGCTCGTGCAGTCCTTTTGGGTCGCGTCGGCCGCGGGACCGGGAACCCAGCAGGTCACGTGGAAGCCCTCGAGCGGGCGCTGGAGTCTCGTGGTAATGCGAGCTGACGCACTGGCGGGCGTGGTCGCGCACGTGAGCGTGGGCACGAACACGGGACTCGTGGGCCCCGTGGGCATTGCCCTGGCCTTGGGCGGCGCTCTGGTGTTGCTACTGGGCGGCGTGATGCTGGGCGTCGGCGCGATCGGATTGAGACGGCGCGAGGAAGCCGGCCCCGCGAACGTGGCGACCGCAGGCACCCCCGCCCGAATGCTCGTCGCGGATGCCTACCCCGTGCGCCTCGACGGCCGGCTCGATGAGCCGATCAGCCGGTGGAGATGGCTCTTCAAGTGGCTCCTCGTCGTGCCCCACCTCGTCATCCTCGCGTTCTTGTGGCTGGCGGCGATGGCCCTCACGGTGGTGGCAGGCTTTGCCGTCCTCTTCACCGGCCGCTACCCGCGCCACATCTTTGACTTTGTCGTCGGCGTGATGCGCTGGACCTGGCGGGTCTCCTTCTACTCTTACAGCGCTCTGGCCACCGACGTGTACCCCCCGTTCTCGCTTGAACCTGATGATCGCTACCCCGCACGCTTTGACGTGACGTACCCGGATCACCTCTCGCGTGGGCTCGTGCTCGTCAAGTGGTGGCTGCTCGCGATTCCCCAGTACCTCATCGTGGGCATCTTTACCAGTGGGGGCTTCGCGCTGGGCCGCTACTCGCACTCTTGGTGGCTCGGGGCGAGCGGGGGAGCGATTGGCCTCGTCGTGGCCGCGGCGGCCCTCGTGCTCCTCTTTAGCGGGCGCTACCCGGAGGCGCTCTTTGACTTCACCATGGGAATGAATCGCTGGACCTACCGGGTGCTCGCCTACGCGATGCTGCTGCGTGACGAGTATCCGCCCTTTCGCTTCGACGCCGGTGGTGAGGACCCCGGATTCGGTGCCGTGAGCGCGACACCGCCCGCGCCCACGCCCGCGACGCGTGACGAGGAGATCACGAGCCCTTGAGCTAGTCGGGTGCGAGCCTTCCGGGGTCTGTGTGGGCGACCAGGAAGAGGACTGAATTGCCCACGTGTGTGGTGTCGAGGTACGTCGAGAGCCGACGACGTCGCTCGCGCTCACCGCCGAGAGTGCTAGCCGTACATGGTCGCCGAATCCTTCCCTCGACCCCCGGCACCCTCCTTACGGCGCTTCCAGCCGGTCCAGATTGGTTCGCCTGGTGGCGACAGGTCCTCGCCGGGCGCGTGATCTCAACACGAGAAACGTTCCTCGCCCGTCGTGCCAGTGATCGCTAGCATCCGGTGAAGAATTCGATCATTGAGGTGGCGTCGTGGCTCTGACTTTCATGTCCCGAGACGATATGTCCACAGCTCTGAGAGAGCTCAACCAGGCGCTGTACGTTCACGAACGCTGGAGTGAGCGCATCTACGGAGTTCTGGTGTGCCACTTGGCCCCCGAAGCGAGCGACCTCGCGGACGACGCGTTTCGGGTGTGCCCTTTTGGCACGTGGTACTACTCCTCCCAGGAGGGGGGCTTTCGCGAGCATCCAGGCTTTCTCGCAATGGCGGTAGAGCACGAACGGATGCACCGGATCGTCGCGGGAATTCTGCTCACCTTCGGGGCGGGAGAGCCGGTCGCCGAAAGCGACTACGCGGCCTTTGTGAACGCCATGTCGAGAATGCGTTTGGAGATCCTCAATCTCAGTCGAGAACTTGAGGACAGTATTTCGCGGCTTGATCCACTGACGGGGGCCACGAGTCGCCACGGCATGCTTGCTCACTTGCGTCGTCAACATGAGGTGGTGACACGCACCCAGCAAAGCTGTCTCGTCGCCATGATGGACCTGGATTACTTCAAGAACATCAACGATGGTTACGGCCATCCCGTGGGTGATCAGGTTCTCGTGGCCACTGTGGGCCACGTCAAGACGCACCTGCGACCCTACGACGAGTTCTTTCGTTACGGGGGCGAGGAGTTCTTGTTGTGCGTGCCGTTTGTTGACGCGAGTGGAGCCCTGTCGATGGTGGAGCGGCTCCGAGAAGGAGTCGCCGCCCTCGAGATTGATGCGGGCGAAGGGCGTGTCGTGAAGGTCACGGCGTCATTTGGTCTGACGATGCTCGATCCTGGAGTACCGGTTGAAGAATCGATCGCACGAGCCGATCGCGCTCTCTACGGGGCGAAGTCCGCGGGTCGCAATCGGTCTCTCGTCTGGGACGAGTCGCTGGTTTGAGAGCGCGTCGTGTCGTCGTCACTCGAAGGCACTAGTGATGGAGTGAGTGACGATGCGGTGAGGCCGACGCCCCGCTGACGGGCGAGTTCGAATCCCCCTCACGAGGTCTACCGCTAGCATCACGCTCATCGCCGGTGGAGTGTCAGTGAGGTCGTGGCGTGAACGTTCTCTTTATCACCTTGGATCAGTTTCGTGCGGACAGTTACGGCGCG
>JAJXXB010000014.1 GCA_021781315.1 Actinomycetes bacterium
CCCTGCGCGACGACGTCGTCGCGCTCTTCCCCGGCCAGGGGTCCTTGGCCGGCGGCGCCGGGCTCGCCTGGCGCCAGTCAGCGCACTGGGAGCTCGTCGGGCGCATCAGCGAGTCGGCCGGTCTTGACGTTGAGTACCTGCTCACCGAAGCGAGCGACGCCGACGTCGTTCGCACCGACCGCGCCCAGATCGCAACCTTCGCGCTGTCGCTCGTCTGCTACCACGATCTGCTCGACCGGGGCGTGCGGCCGCGCTACCTTCTCGGCCACAGCCTCGGCGAGTTCTCCGCCCTCGTCGCGTCCGGCCTGCTGAGCCTCGACGACGGCGCGCGGCTCATCGCGGTGCGCGGATCGGCCATGGCTGCCGCGGCCGCCGCGTCCGAAGGCTCGATGGTGGCTCTCATGGGAGGTGACGACGACGCACTTCGCGCCCTCGAGGTCCTCACGGACATCTGGGTCGCCAACATCAACGGCACGGGGCAGATCGTCGTGAGCGGCACGCGACACGCCCTCGATCACCTCCTGAGCGTGCATCGCGACGTCGGGTGGCGCCGGGCGACTCCCCTGCCCGTCGGGGGCGCCTTTCACTCTCCCCTCATGGCCCCGGCCCAGAGTGAACTCGACCGCGCGCTCGCCTCGGTTCACTGGGGTCACACCGACCAGACGCTCATCGCCAACGTCGACGGCGCCATTCACACGAGCGCCGAGGAGTGGCGAGCGCTGCTCTCGCGCCAACTCACGTCGCCCGTGGAGTTCTTGGCCGCCACACTGGCCCTGCCCGAGACGGTCACGACGACGGTGGAGATGGCGCCGGCCGGGGTCTTGACCGGTCTCACCAAGCGCATTCGCGCCTTCGAGCGCCAGGTCAGTCCAGAGTCGCCCGCCCAACTCGAGGAGGTTCGATGAACCGCGTTGTTCTCATCACCGGCGCCAGCCGCGGCATCGGCGCGGCGATCGCCGAACACTTCGTCGGTGCCGGCGACACGGTCGTGGCCCTCTCGCGCTCGGGCGAGGCACCCGCGGGCGTCGCGCGCGCGCTCGCGCTCGACGTCGCCGACTCCTCGGCGGTCACCGAGACGGTGAAGGGCGCCGTCGCCGACTTCGGCCCCCTCGACGTGCTCGTCGCCAACGCCGGCATCACCCGCGACGGTCTCGCGATGCGCATGAGCGACGAGCAGTGGCGCGACGTCCTCTCGGTCAACCTCGACGGTGCGTTCTACAGCGCGCGGGCCGCGCTCGCCTCGATGGTTCGCGCCCGGCGCGGCTCGATTATCTTCATCGGCTCCATCAGTCCCTTCTACGGCGTGCCCGGCCAGGCCAACTACGCGGCCGCCAAGGCCGGACTCGTGGGGCTCGCGCGCAGCCTCGCCCGCGAGGTGGCCTCTCGGGGGGTGACGGTCAACGTCGTCGCCCCGGGCTTCGTGGACACCGATATGACGAGCGAACTCGCCAGTAAGGACGAAATGTTGGCCCTCGTGCCGGCCGGGCGCATTGGCGTTCCCGCCGACATCGCCGGTGTCGTGGGCTTTCTCGCCGGCCCCGACGCGCGCTACGTGACCGGAGCCGTTATTCCCGTCGACGGCGGCCTCGCAATGGGCCTGTGACGCTCGGCGCATTTAGTACGATGGAACGACACAAAACCTAAGGGGCATTCATGGACCGCAACGAAGCATTCGCGAAATTCACCGACAACGCCGTCGAGGTCTTGGCCGTAGACGCCGCGCAGGTGACCCCGGAGGCGTCCTTCGCTGACGACCTGGGCGCGGACAGCCTCGACCTCGTCGAACTCGTCATGGCGCTCGAGGAGACGTTCGACATTGAAGTCGCCGAAGACGAGCTCAAGGACATCACGACCGTCGGTCAGGCGTTCGAGCTCGTCTACGCCAAGCTGTAGTGCGCGTCGCCCTCAGCGCCGAGGGACCCGTCCAGGGTCGTCGCGTCGCGGTGACCGCTCTCGGCGCCGTGAGTTGCGCGGGGCTCGGCGTGCACGCACTCTGGGAAGCCCTGGTCCAACCCGTCGCCCCCGCGAGCAAGCGCGTCGCGCCCTTTGACGCCTCTCAGCTCGGGAGCGCGAAGGATCTGCGTCGTCTCGACCCCTTCACCCTCTACGCGCTGATGGCCGCCGACGAGGCCTGGCTCGCGAGCGGGCTTCAGGGCCCCTTCGACGACGCAGGCTCCATCGTCACCACCGGCATCGGCGGACTCCAGACCGTGCTCGAGCAGGTCAACGTCCTGCGCGAGAAGGGGGCGAACCGCGTGTCGCCCTTCATGGTGCCCATGATGATGCCCAACGCCGCCACCGCGGCGGTGTCGATGCGCTTTGGCCTGGGCGGACCCGCCGAAACGGTCACCACCGCGTGCGCGGCCGGCACACACGCCATCGGCAACGCCGCGCGACTCGTCGCCTCAGGTCGCTCGCGCATCGCGATCGCCGGCGGCGCCGAGGCGGTCATCGTCGAGATTGCCGAAGCCGGCTTTCGCAACATGACCGCGCTATCCAACACCGACTTCTCACGCCCCTTTGACGTGAACCGCGACGGCTTCGTCATGGGCGAGGGCGCCGGCATCTTGGTGCTCGAGGACTGGGACTTCGCCCACGAGCGCGGCGCCACGATTCTCGCCGAGGTGATCGGCGCGGCCTCCACCGCCGACGCTCACCACATCACCGCACCCGACCCCAGCGGCGCGGGCGCGATTCGCTGCATGGAGTTGGCCCTGGCCGACGCCAACATCAGTGCCGCCGACGTGTCGCACATCAACGCCCACGGCACCTCGACGCCGCTGAACGACCTCGCCGAGTCCGTGGCGGTGCGCCACGTCTTTGGCGAGAACGCGCCCCCGGTGACCTCGATCAAGGGCCACCTCGGCCACTCGCTCGCCGCGGCCGGTGCCCTGGAGGGTGTGGCGTCGGTTCTCACGCTCGACAAGCAACTCATTCCGCCCACCGCGGGCACCACCGACGTCGACCCCGCGATCGGTCTCGACGTCGTCATCGGCGCGGCGCGGTCCGCGTCCGTTGAGATCATCCTGTCGAACTCCTTTGGCTTTGGCGGGCACAACGGTTCGGTCGTCTTTCGCCGCTACCAGGGCTAACGCGACGAGGGCTCGCGGGCGAGCGGGACTAGAACCACTCCTCAAAGCGTCGAGCGACGTGGCTGTTCTCGTAGGCCCAGCGTGCGTTGGCGATGAAGGCACCCAGGCGGGCCGGGTCCTTGACGCCGGGCGAGACCTCGACGCCACTGCGCACGTCGACGCCCCAGATCGGGTAGTTCTGCACCACGTCGACGACGTTGTGCTCGTTGAGCCCACCCGAAGCGATGACCGGCACCCGCAGTCGCTCGTCGGCGAAGACGCCGAGGCTATCGACCAGCGAGTCATGATCATCCGACTCGGGCACGACGACGTAGTCAACTCCCGCGGGAGCCTGGGCGAGCGCGGTGCTCGCCACGGCGCGTAGCACGGTGTTCACCCGTTCGGCGACGTAGCTCAACTCGTCGGCCGAGAACACCCCGTCGATCTGAACTCCCGAGAGGCCGAGCCGGTTCGCGATCTCCACGACGCGCTGGGGTAGCTCCCCGCGAAAGACGCCAATCGAGAGGGCGCCCTGAGGCAGGCGTCGCAAGATGTCGTGCACGTCATCGGGACTCACGCGTCGCGGCGTCGGTCCGAACTCGAAGCCCACCGCGCTCGCGCCCAACCCGATGGAAAAGAGGGCGTCCTCCTCGGTGGTGATCCCCGAGATCTTGATGAAGAGTCCCTCGACGATGAAGCGCATCTACCCTCCCGGGCCCACGCTAGATGACGGGAACTCTACGACGAGGTCTCCACCTCAAAGCCGAGACTCGCGGTCTCGCCCAGCAGGCTGCGGTGCGCGAAGCCCAGGGCCACCACCCCGCCCGCGCGCGCGATGGCCAGGGTGACGCCGGCGGGGCCCTCGGGCCCGCGCGAGCGTAGACCCGCGTCGATCACCTCCAGGTCATCGCCGCGCGCGCGCACGAGGCGCCACGGAACGTTGCTTGCGCGCGCGTCGAGACGAGCGACCAGCTCTTGTCCCGTGTAGCAGCCCTTGGTGAAGGACACGCACGTCGCGACCACGTTCGCGCCAAAGCTCTGCGGGGCGACGTGGGCCGCGAACTCGCCCTCGCCGGGCCACAGCGCGTCCACCTGCTCACCGAGGTTCCCGAGCGGCGTCTCGCCGACGCCGTCGAGAGCGATCTCGCACGCGGCACGCAGGCGAAAGCGCGCGAGACGGGCGACGACGCGACTGGCCAGTGCCTCGGGAACGTCCAAGGTGATCGCGTTGTCCTCGCGGCGCACCCACGCGCTCGAGAGTGCGAGGCCGTCGGGTTCGAGCACGAGGGACCACACACCCTCACTCGACGCGCGGGCCACGTCTTGGGTCACCTGTCCCTGGAGGAAGTCAAAGGCCCCCTCGCCCTCGACGCGCACGCGCGACCAGGCGAGCGGCGTGCGTTCGTTACGAATCTCAATCTTCATCTCACCAGTACAGTAGGCGTCTAGTCACACGACCAAGCGAGGACCGATGAGCAGGGCGCAGATGGAACTCGCGACGATCACCTCGACGATGGGCGACCTCGCCACTCGCCTGACGGCCCTCGTCGAGGCCGAGGGCGCGGGTCTGCCCACCGACGTCTACAGCGAGCTCGTGGGTGCCGAGCGCACCATCGGCGCGTTGCTGCGCCGCCTCAACCGCTTGGCGAATCGATCGCTCTAAGCCCCGATAGCCTCGCTAGATGCCCGGCACGTGGGAGGTAACGACGAGCCTGACCAGCCACCAGCGCCTCGACGTGCTGACCTGGATCAACTACCTCGAAGCCCACCTAGGTCGCGAGGCC
>JAJXXB010000282.1 GCA_021781315.1 Actinomycetes bacterium
GGGGCTCTCGACGCGCTCGAGGGGCGCGTCGAGCCCGAGCGACGCCCCCAGGGAGTCGGGGATCGTCGCGCTGGTCAGCACCGCGGTGACGCCGGGCCAGAGGTCCTCGGCGAGGCGTGGTCCGACGTCGATCAGCGAGAGTTCGATCTCGACCTCGCGCTCGCGTCGGGTGAGATAGATCAGCTCGCCCTCACCCACTCCCCGAAGTCGCACCAGGTCATTGCCCAGGTGCACGGCCGGGCCGAGCGTGCGCAGCCGACGGGCCTCGGCGCTCGGGTCGGTGGCACTCACCGCGCGCAGACTCTCGATCACCCTGGTGACCAGGTCACTCGCACGCGCCAGTTCGCGTTCGACGTCCTCGTCGAGGCCGGCGAGTCGCTGCGCGTCGTACTGGATGGCCAGCGAGGTCGCGAGGCGGTCCGCGACGCCGGCGAGTTCACTGAGGCTCTCGTCGGCGTCGGGGCCGAGCAACGGCCGCGCGGCGAGGGCGAGGCCGCGCAGGCGCGCCGGAGTGAGCGAGGTGCCCAGCAGCGAGGCGAAGATGTCGGGCGCCTCGTGGGCCTCGTCGAAGACCACCACGTCGTGGGTGGGCAGGAGCATCGCGCCCGAGGCGAGGTGCGCGGCGTAGAGGTGGGTGTTGACGATGACGATGTCGGCCTCGCCCGCACGATCCTTGGCCAGTTCGGCGAAGCAGGACTGGCCCTGGGGACACTGGAGCCGTCCGAGGCACTCCTGGGGACTCACGGAGAGCGAGCGCCAGGCGCGCTCGTCCACGTCGAAGGTCAGCTCGTCGCGCTCGCCGGTTGACGTGTCATTGGCCCAGGCCAGGATTCGTCGCATCTGGCTCGCCACGCCGCGCGGCACGCGCTCGCCGTCGTCGAAGGACAGCTGACCCGGTCCGGCCTGTGCCGCGCGGTTGCGGCAGAGGTAGTTGCTCTTGCCCTTTAGTACCGCGAGACGAGTGCCCGGCGCGTGCGCCGTGACGAGCGGGGCGTCCTTGGTGGCGAGCTGGTCTTGGAGGTTCTTGGTCGCGGTGGCGATCACGACGCGTTGGCCCGAGAGCGCGGCGGGCACGAGGTAGGCGAGTGACTTGCCCACCCCGGTCCCGGCTTCGATGATCACGGGCTGCTTCGTCGAGAGGGCGCGCGCCACGAGTCGGGTCATGGTGCGCTGGCCCTCGCGGGCCTCGCCGCCACCGGGCAGATCGGCGGTGACCGCGTCGAGCACGGCGAGCGCGTGGTCTTCGTCGACCTCGCTGGCGATCACGCGCGCGGGGCCGTCGTCGGTGGGCTCGATGTAGGGGTCGTCCACGTCGGGGTCGTAGGAACGCACCCCTTGACACTACGGGTGTCGACCGGGCCGTCGGGGCCCGAGCAACTAGGTTTTACCCGTGGATCCGCGCCCGACCCCCGTACCCGCGAGCATCGAGCGGGCCAGCGTGCCCCACCACGTGGCCATCGTCATGGACGGCAACGGCCGTTGGGCCCAGCGCCGGGGACTGCCGCGCACCGAGGGCCACGGCGCCGGCGAAGAGGCCCTTCTCGACGCGACGTACGGGGCGCTCGCGGTCGGGGTGAGGGCCCTGACGGTCTACGCCTTTTCGACCGAGAACTGGCGTCGCCCGGTCGATGAGGTGCGCTATCTCATGAACTTCAACCGCGGCATCCTGGAACGCCACCGCGACGGGCTGAACGAAGATGGGGTCCGCATCACCTTCTCGGGCCGGCGCGACTGGCGCGTTCCCAAGCGGGTTCTCAAGAGCATGGATGACGCGGCGCAACTGACCCGTCGAAATCGGACGATGACGCTCAACATCGCCTTCAACTACGGCGGACGGGCCGAAATCGTCGACGCCGTGGCTCGCCTCGTCGCTGACGGTGTGTCGGCCAACAAGGTCGACGAGAAGGCCATCCGCTCGCGCCTCTATCACCCCGAGTTGCCCGATCCCGACCTGGTCGTGCGCACCTCGGGCGAGTACCGGATCTCGAACTTCCTGCTCTGGGAGATGGCCTACTCCGAACTCGTCTTCACCGACGTCCTCTGGCCCGACTTTCGTCGCGAGGACCTCTATCGTGCGATCGAAGAGTTCCAGAGCCGCGAGCGGCGCTTCGGCGGAGTGGACCAGTGAAAGCGACTCGTCTGGCGTGGGGCATCGGGATCGTCCTGTACGTCGTCCTCTGGGGAATCGCCCTCAGCGGGGCCTCGAGCCTGGTCGCCCCGCTGGTCGTGCCGGTGGTGCTCGCGGTGCTGGTCGCCGCGGGCGTGGGGTTGAACCGTTTCCTCGGCATCGCGCCGCGCCGTCAGCACTTCTCGGAGCGCGAGGACGACCCCCCGCGGTGAGAGAACTCGACGACGACGCGATCGTCCTGCGCACCTACAGTTCGGGTGAGGCGGATCGCGTCGTGGTGCTGTGGACGCGGGCCCACGGCAAGGTTCGCGTCATCGCCAAGGGGGTGCGCAAAACAACCAGCCGCCTGGGTGGCACCCTCGAGGTCCTGGGCTACGTGCGCGTTAGCCTTGTGCGCACGCGCGGTGATTTCTACATCGCGCGCCACGTCAGTCATCTCGAACGATTCGCGACGTTGCGCGCGAGCTATGAACGCATCACCGCCGGCTTCGCCGTCGTGGAGATGGTCGACGCCATCCCCGTGGACGATGTCGTCGATGACGCGTTCTTCGAGGTGCTGGTGCGGGTCCTCGCCACCCTCGACAACCCCGAGTACGACCCGACGCTCGTTCCCGCCTCCTTCGGGTTGCGCCTCCTCGACTACGACGGCTCGGCGCCCGTGCTCGACGCCTGCGCCAACTGCGGGCGCGAGGGCCCCCTCGTGGCCTTCGACGCCGCCATCGGCGGGGCGCTGTGCGCGCTCTGTCGCAGTGGCAGTCCGCTCTCACCCGAGGCGCTCGCTGTGATGCGACGCATCGTCGGGGGCGACCTGGCCGGGGTCCTGCGCTCCGCGCCGGCCGGGTCCGGCGAGGTCTCCTCCCTGGTGCACCAGGCCCTCGAGGTCCACCTCGGTCGACGCCTGCGCGCGGCGCGCTCCACGGCGCCGCTGGGTCCCAAGGCTCCGTGACGCCCGTCTCGCTCTACTGGTTTCGCCGCGACCTGCGCGTCGCCGACTCACCCGCGCTCGAGGCCGCGGCCGCGGCCGGCGACGTGGTGGGCGTCTTCGTCGCCGACGATGCCCTGCTCGCTCCGGCCGGCGCCACGCGCCGCGCCTACCTGGCTGCGTCGCTGAGCGCTCTCGACGTCGCGATCGGCGGGGCCTTGTGCGTGCGAGTGGGCGACCCCGCCGTGGTCTTGGCGAACCTCGCGCTCGAGGTGGGCGCTCGTGCGGTCTTTGCGACCGCGGACTACGGACCCTACGGGCGAGAGCGCGACCAACTCGTCGCGGCGGCGCTCGCCGCGCGCGGCGTCGCGACGCACTTCCTCGATTCGCCCTACGCCGTCGCGCCGGGCGTCGTACGGACTGCGAACGGCGATCCCTATCGGGTCTTCACGCCGTTTCGCCGGGCGTGGTCGCGCGAGGCCGTGCCCCCACCCCGGCGCGGGGTTGCCGTAGGCTGGCGCGTGGCGTCGGGCGAGCCGTCCGCTTCGGTGGCACGACTCGGGGGGACCCGGCGTCCTTGGTACTTCGGTGACCTCGACGACGGGGCTGTGCCAGTGGGCGGCGCCGGTGAATCGACCGCTCACGAGCGGCTGGAGGACTTCGCACGGCGCGCGCAGGACTACGGGGCCACGCGCAATCGTCCCGACCTCGACGCGACGAGCCGACTGAGTGCCTACCTGCATTTTGGCGTCCTGCATCCCCGCCAGGTCCTCGACCTCGTGGGCGAGGAGACCTTCGTCTCCGAGATCGTCTGGCGCGATTTCTACGGCGACGTGCTCTTCCACCGTCCCGACTCGGCGCGCGAGGGACTTCACCCGGCCCAGAGTCGACTGAGGGTAGATCGCGACGAGGCCGCCGCGCTGCGCTTTCAGCGCTGGGCGCGCGGCGAGACCGGCTTCCCGCTCATCGACGCCGGCATGCGCCAGCTCCTCACCGAGGGCTGGATGCACAACCGAGTGCGCATGGTCGTCGCGTCGTTCCTGGTCAAGCACTTGCACCTGGACTGGCGCTGGGGCGCGCGCTGGTTCATGTGGCGCCTGGTCGACGGGGACCTCGCCTCGAACCAGCACGGGTGGCAGTGGTGCGCGGGCGTGGGCACCGACGCCGCGCCGTTTCATCGCGTCTTCAACCCAACCCTCCAGGCGGAGCGATTCGACCCCGAAGGCGACTACGTGCGCCGCTACGTGGGCGAGTTGGCCGGCGTCGACGCACCCTTCATCCACCAGCCCGGCGCGGGCGGCTGGGTCGACCGGTACCCTGCTCCCATGATTGATCTGGCGGCCGAACGCCTCGAGGCGCTCGCGCGCTGGGCCGCCGCGACACGACCGTGAGCGACTTTGGCGTCTACGTCCACGTGCCATTTTGCGCGCACCGTTGCGACTACTGCGCCTTTGCCACCTACGCCGACCGCGACCAGCTCATGGACGACTACGTGGCGGCGGTGCGCGCCGAGATCGCCGCGCGCCGACCCGACATGCCCGTCGCGACGTCGGTCTTCTTCGGTGGCGGCACGCCGTCGCGCCTGCCCGCGAGCGACCTGATCGCGATCCTCTCCGAGATCCCCCTCGCGCGCGACGCCGAGGTGACCGTCGAGTGCAACCCCGAGGACGCGTCGCTCGAACGTCTCGCGGCCTACCGCGCCGGAGGGGTAACGCGCATGAGCTTCGGCATCCAGTCCACGCGCCCCGCGGTGCTCGCCGACCTCGGGCGCCGACACGGCACCGGCGCCCACGTCGAGGTGTCCGAGGCCGTCACCGCGGCCGGCTTTGCCACTTGGAACATGGACCTGATCATCGGCTCGCGCGCCGAGAGTCTCGACGACGTGGCCGCCACGCTCGGTGACCTCCTCGGCCTCGAGCACCCCCCGCCGCACATCAGCTGCTACGCGCTCACCGCGGAGCCGGCCACGCCCCTGGGTCGCGATCCCTCGCGCCACCCTGACGAGGACGCCACCGCTGACGCCTACGACCTGGTGGGTGCGACCCTCGAGGCGGCGGGATATCAGTGGGAGGAGATCTCCAACTGGGCCCGACCCGGCCACGAGTGCCGCCACAATCACCTCTACTGGGACCAGGGCGATTACGAGGGTTTCGGCTCCGCGGCGCACTCGCATCGCCAGGGCCACCGGTACTGGAACGTGCGCACTCCCGAGCGCTATATCGCGGCGATCGTCGAGGGACGCTCACCGCGCGCCGGTGAGGAGGCGCTCGATGAGGCGACGCGACGCTTCGAGCACGACTCACTCGCCCTGCGCACGACCCGGGGGGTCCCGGTCGAGGCCTTCGACTCGCTCGAGGAAATCGCTCATCTGGTGCAGGTCGAGGCCGGAATGGTGCGTCTTGCCCCCGCGGGACGACTACTGGCCAATCAGGTGATCGTGCGCCTTCGCGGAGCCGAGTCGAACTAGTTCGCCACGAGAACACCGTACTCACGCGGCCCGATGCCGACCGTGCCCGAGGTGAGGCAGAAGCCACCCGGAGCGCAGCTCGTGCGCACGAGGTTGCTGAGGGCCGGGAATCGCGCGATGATCCGCCAGCTGGCGCCACCGTTCGCCGTCTCGTAGACGACCGGCTCGTACTGACGGCCCCAGCCGCCCGTGACGACGCAAACGCGGCTCGAGAGGCACGCAATCGACATGAGCGAGTTGGAGTTGGTCGGAGGCGCCAAC
Source organism: Actinomycetes bacterium (assembly GCA_021781315.1). Next base: position 5,779 of record JAJXXB010000282.1, read on the forward strand.
GCGCGCCAGCGTTGACCCGCGTTGAGCGTGCTCAGTACGACCCCGTGACCGAGAGTGGAGTCAGCGGACTGACCCACGGCGAGGCACTGGGTCGCGGATAAGCACGTGACGCCATTGAGGGCGAACACGCCGCGGGGCACGACCTCGGCGAACCAGGGTGGCGACGCGCCACCGGACGTGGGTGGCGTGCTGGTGGGCAGACTCGCGGCGGACTCGCCGAGCGCCGCGCCGGCCGCGCCACAGCGCGTCGAACCGTTGCCCGTCGCGGTGCAGGCGGTCATGCCGATGCCGACGACTTGGCAGAGTCCGGCGCTCGAGCAGGCGGCGTAGTAGGCGTCGCTGAATTGCCCGTTCGGCGTCGACATCGACCACGTGGCCCCCGCGTCGCTGCTCGTCAGCACCACTGTTCCGAAGGTCACGTAGGGCTGGTTGTAGGTGCACATCGGTGGAGTACAGCCCGGGGGCGCGCCGGAGGTGGTCACTTGGCCGACGGCGACGCAGGTCGAATCCGTAGAGCAGGCCACGGCCTCGAGTTGATCACCCTGTGCGGGGGCGACCAGCGATTCTGGAAGGGCCACCGGCTCAAAGCTAAGTCCCGCGTTGACCGAGCGTTCTAAGACGACGGAGCTCTTCGATTCGAGCGAGCCGCGAAAGCCGACGGCGACGCACACGGTGGCCGATTCGCAGCTGAGGGCCTCGAGGCCGCTCGGCGAACCCGCCATCGTGGCGTTGCGCCAGGTGCGGCCCTCGTTAGTCGTGACCATTACGCCGGCGTGGCCGTATGTCGTGACGAGAACGAGGCAGGAGCGACTCGTCGGACAGGCCGACTCACCGTAGTAACGACCTGCCGCGTGCGGGACGTTCAGCAGGTGCCAGGCCCCCGCCGCGGCGACTGGAGAACTCATCGCTGGCGCAAGCGCCGTACCCACGAGGCACATCAGTCCCACTACCAACAGCGAAACGCGTCGCATCGTACTCACCCCCTGAGTGCCGATTCGTCGTCGAGACTACGACCGCCGACGGCGATGCGCACGTCGCGTCGGCCCATTCGCTTGCCGTCCGGGGCACTGGCGTCGTCGACGGCGGGCGTCGCCTTTCAGGCGCCGCCTCGAGCAGCGAGATGCGTCCGGTAGCCTTGGCTGATGGCTGAGCACGATTCTGGCGACGACCTCCTGGAAAAGGTGACGAATCTCGCCAAACGGCGGGGTTTCTTCTTCCCGTCGGCCGAGATCTACGGCGGATTCCGCTCGGCCTACGACTACGGCCCCCTCGGGGTCAACATGCTGCGCAACGTCAAGAACGCCTGGTGGCGTTCGATGGTCCAGCTGCGCGACGACATCGTCGGTCTCGACGCGGCGATCCTCGGCCCGCCGGCGATCTGGGCCGCGTCGGGTCACCTCGAGACCTTCACGGACCCCCTGGTGGACTGCAAGAAGTGCAAGGAGCGCTGGCGCGAGGACAAGATCGACGGGGTCTGTCCCAACTGCGGCTCGACGGAGTTCACCGAAGCGCGCGCGTTCAACCTGATGTTCAAGACCCAGGCCGGCCCGGTCGAGGGGGAGGGCGCGACGGCGTATCTGCGCCCCGAGACCGCCCAGGGGATGTTCACCAACTTCGCCAACGTGCTGGCGACCACCCGGCGCAAGCCCCCCTTCGGCATCGCTCAGATCGGCAAGTCATTCCGCAACGAGATCACGCCGCAGAACTCGATCTTTCGCACCCGTGAGTTCGAGCAGATGGAGATGGAGTACTTCGTCCCGCCCGCCGAGGCCGACGCCTGGTACCGCTACTGGATCGAAACGCGTCACCGCTGGTACCTCGATCTGGGGATCGCGCCGGAGAAGCTGCGCCTCCACGAGCACGCTGCGGCCGATCTGTCGCACTACTCGCGCGGCACCACTGACATCGAGTTCGACTTCCCGTGGGGATTCGACGAACTTGAGGGCATCGCGAACCGCGGTGACTACGACCTCACCCAGCACGCGAACGCTTCGGGGGTGCGCCTCGAGTACTTCGACCAGGCCAACAACGAGCGCTACGTGCCCTACGTCATCGAGCCGGCCGCCGGTGCCACGCGCGCCATGATGGCCTTCCTGCTCGCGGCCTACGAGGAGGACGTGGTCGAGGGCGAGACGCGCAGCGTCCTGCGCCTGCATCCGCGTCTCGCTCCCTACCAGGTCGCGGTCCTGCCGTTGTCGAAGAAGCCCGACCTCGAGGGGCTCTCGCGCGAGGTGCTCGGACTTCTCCAGCCCCACGTGATGTGCGACTTCGACCTGACCCAGTCGATCGGGCGTCGCTACCGGCGTCAGGACGAAATCGGCACGCCGCTGTGCGTCACGATCGACTTCGACAGCCTCGAGGACCGCGCGGTGACCGTGCGAGATCGCGACACGACCGCGCAGACGCGCGTCGCCATCGACGAGCTCGTCGCCACGGTCCTCGCCCGCCTCGTCTAGGCCGGATCCAGTATCACGTGGGCGACCGCGACGGTTGAGTTGCGCGCGCTCAGCGCCGGTACCACCATCGCCAGGCCCAGCGCACCGCCCAGCCAGCAGTCACCCGCCCAGCCGAAGTGCGCGTAGAGCGTGCCGGCGAAGAATGACCCGAGGGACGCGCCGGCGAAGCAGTTGACCATGTAGGCGCTGTTGACCCGACTGCGTGCCTGCGGGCTCAACCCGTAGATGATCGACTGGTTCGTGATCTGCATGCCCTGCATCCCGGCGTCGAGCACGATCACGCCCAGGGCGAGCAGCCAGACGTTGCCGCGACCCACCCAGAGGATCGCGAAGGAGCCGGTGGTCAGAAGGGCCGCGACGATCGTCGCGGTGCGGCTGCGGGCGCGGTCGGCCAGGTGTCCCGCGGCGTTGGCCGCGGTGATACCGGCCACACCGAAGAGACCGAACAGTCCGATGGTGGCGTTGGAGTAGTGAAAGGGGGCGCTACTTAAGTGGAACGAGAGCGTCGTCCACAGCGTCGAGAGCGAGGCGAAGGCCAGCGCCCCGAACCAGGCACGAAAGCGCAGCAGGGGCAGCGTGCGAAAGAGTCGCAGTGATCCCGCGACCGCTTGGGCGTAGGTGAGTGAAGGTCGCGCGGCCTCCTCGGGCAGCACGCGGAACAAGATGAGAGCCATCACCGCGAGGGTCGCAGCCGCGACCCAGTAGATCGAGCGCCACCCCGCCGCCTGGGCGAGGAGCCCGGACGCGGTGCGAGACAGCAGTATCCCCGCGAGCAGGCCCGACATCACGCGCGCGATCGTGCGACCGCGCGAGGCCTCCGCGGCGAGGTCGGCCGCGAAGGGGACGATCATCTGGGTGCCCACGGACGTGAGGCCAATGAGCAGCGAGATCGCCGCGAAGGCGGCAAAGGACGTGGTCAGAGCCGCGAGAGCCATCGTCGCCGCGGCGAGGAGGAACATCACGCCGATCAGTCGGCGTCGGCGCATCAGGTCGCCGAGGGGAACGACGAGGGCCAGCCCCAGCGCGTAGCCGGCCTGGGTGAGGACGACGAGGAGCGAGGCCGTGGCCGTACCGACGCGGAAGTCGTGGCGGATCTGGTGCAGGACCGGCTGGAGGTAGTAGAGGTTGGCGACCATCACGCCCACCCCCACCGCCATGAGGAACGTGAGCGGGGCCGACAAGGGACGTGACGAGGTCATGGGTCGGCGGTACCAGAGCTAGTGGCCGCTCGACGCGTCGTGACCCGTCGAGGGTAGCGAGTAGGTCACCTGCGCCTTGGCGACGAGGTGACGGTGTCCTCGTGAGAACAGCTCGACGTCGACGACGGCGAGTTTGCGGCCGAGCTTGAGGAGCCGACCGCGCGACATGAGATCGTTCTCGAGGTCGGGCTTGCGCAGGAAGTCGATGTGCAGGCTCGTGGTCACGGCGAGGAGCACGGCTCCGACCTCGGCGAGCACCGCCATCCAGGCGGTGGTGTCGGCCAGCATCATCATGACCGGGCCCGACAGCGTGCCCCCCGGCCGACCGTGTCGGCTCGAGACCTCGAGGCTGCACAGGACCTCGTCCTCGCCAACGGACTCGACGCGGGGAACCTCGTTGCCGGGAAAGGCGGCGGTGAGGATGTCCTCGAGTTGGGACGCGCTCAGTCGAGGCATCAGTCCACGCGGCGATAGGCCCGCGTGGCTAGGGGCGCGAGCACCACCACGAGTCCGATCGCCCAGAGAATCGAGAGCCAGGCCGCGCTACCGATCGGCGTGCCGTTCATCAGGCCGCGCACGGCCAAAGCCGCCTGGGTCACGGGCTGGTTACGGGCGAAGGGCTGCAGCCACGAGGGCATCCGTTGGATCTGCACGAAGATGGCCGAGGCGAAGGTGATGGGAAAGATGATGGGGAACGTCATGGCCTGGGCGGTTTCGGAGTTGGGAGCGACCAGTCCGACGAAGGCGAAGCCCCACGAGATGCAGTAGGCGAAGAAGAGCATCAGCAGGCACGCCGCCACGTAGTGCAAGGGCGATCCGTGGGGGCGAAAGCCGACGGCGAAGCCCACGAGCGAGATGACGATCAAGACGACGACGTTGCGCGCGAGATCGGACACCGTTCGACCGGCGAGCACGGCCATGCGGGCCATCGGCAGCGCCTTGAAGCGCTCGATGAGTCCGCGCTGGAGGTCCTCGGCGAGACCGATGGCGGTGCCAATCGCCCCGAAGATCGTGGTCTGGACGAGGATGCCCGGGATCAGGTAGTTGACGTAGGGGCCCCTGACGCTGATCGACCCACCGAAGACGTAGCGAAAGAGCAGCACGAACATGATCGGCTGGACGAGCAGGAAGACGAAGGTGATCGGCGTGCGCACGATGGCGAGCAGGTCGCGCTGGGCCATGACCAGCGTGTCACTGATCGCCCAGCGCGGAGAGGTGGGGCGACTCACGCGGGCTCCTTCTGGCCGCGGCCTCGACGGGCTGGCTCGGCGGCGGGCGCGTCCTCGGCGCGGTGACCGGTCAAGGAGAGGAAGACGTCGTCCAAGCTCGGCTCGCGCAGCGCGAGACCGACGACCTCGAGACCGGCCCCGTCGAGACGGCGCAGGGCCTCGGCGGCGACGGCCGGTCCATCGTTGACGGTCAACTCGAGCACGGTGCCCTCGACGTTGGAGAAGGTCGCGCTGAGACCGTCGAGCAGCTCGCGTGCCGTCGCGGCGTCTTGCGTCGAGGCCAAGCGCAGCTCGAGGACCGTCGTGCCCAGGCGGGCCTTCAACTCCTGGGACGTGCCTTCGGCGATGATGCGCCCGTGGTCGAGCACGACGAGCTGTCGGGCCAGGCGGTCGGCCTCCTCCAAGTACTGCGTGGTGAGAAGCACCGTCACGCCGCGCTGGGTCAAGCCCTCGATGATGGCCCAGAGGTCCTGGCGGCTCTGGGGGTCGAGGCCGGTGGTGGGTTCGTCGAGGAAGAGGATCGGCGGGTCGGCGACCAGGGCTGCCGCGAGGTCGAGTCGTCGGCGCATGCCGCCCGAGTAGGTCTTCGCCGAGCGATTGGCGGCGTCGGCGAGCCCGAACTCGGCGAGGAGCTCGCGGCTGCGCGTCGTGGCGAGCGCCTTGTCCAGGTGGTTGAGACGGCCCACCATGCGTAGGTTCTCGAACCCGGTCAGGTTCTCGTCGACCGTGGCGAACTGTCCCGCCAGTCCGATGCTCTGGCGCACGCGCTGGGGGTCCTTCTCGACGTCGATGCCGTTCACCGTGGCGCTGCCCGAGGTGGGGGTGAGGATCGTCGACAGGATGCGGATCATCGTGGTCTTGCCCGATCCGTTGGGGCCGAGCAGTCCGAAGACCTCTCCACGCGGCACCCGCAGGGTCACTCCGTCGAGGGCGCGAACGTCGCCGTCTTTGAACGTGCGCACGATGTCGTGGGTCTCGACGGCAAAGTCAGTCATAGCGGCAGTCTAGGAAGGGCGATTGGTGGATCCGTTCAATTTAGGCGGTACCTTACGAGCGTGGCGATTTCGGATGATGACATAGCGCAGGTGCGCGCCGCCACCGACATCGTCGCGCTGATCTCAGAACACGTGGCGTTGAAGAAGTCGGGCCGGCGCTGGAGCGGCCTGTGCCCGTTCCACGGCGAGAAAACGCCCTCGTTCTCCGTCAACGCCGAAGAGGGTCGCTACTACTGCTTCGGCTGTCGCGCGTCGGGCGACGCGATCACCTTCGTGCGCGAGATCCAGCACCTCGACTTCATCGACGCGTTGCGTCAATTGGCCGAGCGCGCGGGAATCGAGCTTCACGAAGACGCCAACGCGACCAAGGCGCGAAAGGAACGCCAGGAGTTGCTCGCGACCATGGAGTCGGCCGTCGAGTGGTACCACCAGCGCCTCCTTACGAGCCCCGACGCGCGAGCCGCGCGCGACTATCTGCGCAGTCGCGGCATCGACGGCGACGTCGCTCGCCGCTTCCGCCTCGGCTGGGCACCCGACGAGTGGGACGCCCTGACCAGAGCCCTCAATCTCAACGAGCGCCAACTCACCGGAACGGGGCTGGGATTCGTCAACAAGCGCGACCGACGCCAGGACGCGCTGCGCGCGCGCATCATCTTTCCCATCTTCGACACCTCGGGCAAGGCCATCGCCGTCGGCGGGCGCATCCTGCCGCCCGCGCCGGGAGCGCCCGAGCCCGAGCGCCACGAGGCCAAGTACAAGAACTCGCCGGAGACGACGATCTACTCCAAGCGCCGCACGCTCTACGGCCTCAACTGGGCCAAGGACGAGATCATTCGCTCCGGCGAGATCATCGTGTGCGAGGGCTACACCGACGTGATCGCGTTCTTCGGCGCCGGACTCGAACGGGCGGTGGCGACGTGCGGCACGGCTCTCGGCGAGGACCACTTTCGCACGATGAAGAACTTCGCGTCGCGCATCGTGCTGGCCTACGACGCCGATGCCGCCGGCCAGAGCGCCGCAGCGTCGGTGTACCAGTGGGAGAAGCAGCACCAGGTCGACGTCTTCGTCGCCCGCCTTCCTCGCGGCAGCGATCCCGCGGACCTCGCGCGTAAGGACCCCGAGGCGCTACGCGCGGCGGTGGCCGACGCGCTGCCGTTTCTTCAGTTCCGTCTCGAGAGGGTGCTCGACGCGGCGTCCCTGGCGACCGCTGAGGGGCGAGCCCGCGCGGCCGACGCCGCCATGGTCGTGATCGCCGAACACCCCAATGACCTGGTGCGCGACCAGTACGTGATGACCGTGGCGGATCGCCTGCGCGTCGAGGCGAACGTCCTGCGCGCCGGGGTCGAGGCGGTGCGCCGCGGTGAGACGCCCGCTCCCGCACCGCGCCGGGTCGCGCGCGAGGGCGGCTCTTTGCCGCGCCCGGCACTCGAAGCACTGCGCCTGCTCGTGCACCAGCGCGACCTGATCGAGGGGCGGTTGATCCCCGCGATGTTCGACAACGAAGTCCAGCGCGACGTCTTTGAGGGGCTCGAAAGGGAGCGTCAGGTCTCGACCGTCGTTGATCTCTTGAGCGCTCGCGGCGACGTGGACGCCGCCGACCTGCTCGCGCGTCTGGTCGTCGACGAACTCGGTCGCGTCTACAGCGAAGCCGACGCGGCGGCGGTGATCGCCCAGTTGTTGCGCGCCGCGGCCCAGCGGGAGCTGCGCGAGATCGAGCGAGATCTGCGAGGTGGTGTCATGTCGCCCCAGGACGCCCACGCGACGGTGCGTGACGTGAAAGAGAGGCTGCTCGCCCTCGACGGCGACCAGGGGGCCGCCGCCGAGGTGGACCTGCGCGAGTGGCTCCTCGCGCGCCACGGCGTTTCCCGGTCGTGAGCTCTCGCGTCGGCGGACTCGAGATCCTTCCCCCGCTCAGCGTGGAGGAGGAGCGCCAGCTCTATCCGGTGATCACTCGCGGCCGCGAAGCCGCGCGTCTGATGGCCGGTGGTCTCCTCGACGTCGCGCAGCGCCGACGTCTCGCGCGCCAGCGCCAGGCCGGCCAGGAGGCCGAGCTGCGCCTTCTGCAGGCGACGTGTGGGTTGGTGCGCACGCGCGTCCACGAGCGCGGGTATCGATTCGGCAACGAGGAGTTGGAAGCCGCAGGTGTCGAGGGTCTCGCGAACGCCCTGCGCCGCTTCGATCCCGAACGGGGAGTGCGTTTCGCGACCTACGCCAACTATTGGATCGTGAAGCTGGTGAACCAGGCGATTCAACACCAGGTCGGCCTCACTGACGCGGAGATGCGACTGGTGCTCGCCTACGAGAAACTCCAGCGAGCGCATCCCGAGACGACGTACTCCGCGCCCGAGGTCGCGCGCGAGTTGAAGATTTCGACCGAGCGCGCGAGCGACGTGATCGCGAGTTCGCGCGACATCAACGCGCGCCGATACGAACCCATGGCCTTCTTCGACGACACGGAGTTGCACGAGCCCCCGGAACTCGACGATGCGCCGGCGTGGGTCATCGGAGCGCTGAAGCGCCTCTGCGGGGAGGATTTCGACGCGTTCTGGCAGCATTCGTTTCGCACGACGTCGCTCGAAGAGTTGGCGCGGGCCAGGGGGATCACCCGCCAGGGCATGGCCAAGCGACTCGAACGCTGCCGCGCGGCAGTTCGCGCGAGTGATGAGGCCCAGCGTCTCCAGGACTGGTTCGACCGCCAGTAGGTTGGGGTGGTGGTGCTAGAGTTGCCATGCTTTCAAGCATTCCCAGATAGCTCAATTGGCAGAGCAAGCGACTGTTAATCGCTAGGTTGCAGGTTCGAGTCCTGCTCTGGGAGCCAGTCGACCGGGCGATGCATGGCGGTTTCTAAGGGCCGTAGCTCAGTGGTTAGAGCAGGGGACTCATAATCCCTCGGTCGTGGGTTCGATCCCCACCGGCCCTACCAGCTGAACTGTTCCCCGTTTAGGGATCCACTCGTGCGACAGCGTGGATGCCTCGGCTTCGAACGCTGGTTCATCGACGATCGCGGGACGGAGAACTCATTCGTAGCCATCGACCAAGAGAACGGATGCGCGCGCCGCGTCTCGTCGGAGCTCCTTGATCTGTTGGTACTCGTCACTGTGAAACCAGTCTTCGGCGGCCGCTCGGGAGGGGAACTCGAGTATGACCGTCCGAACCGTGGGGGGATCCCCCTCCAAGACCACCGGATCTCCACCGCGCACGAGGTACGTGCCACCCGCCGCAGCGATATTGGGCGACACGGCAGCCTTGTACGTCTCGTATCGCTCGGCGTCGAGAATCGTTGCCTGGAAGATTACGAATGCCTTCATATCTCGTCCTTCTGGTCTGGACGACCAACTTACCTGCGACATCGTGACGTGCTGGGGGCCACGCGGTGTGGCCACCTCTCTGACCTTGCACGGGGAACTAACCCTTGTCACCCACGAGTTGTGATGGCACATCGATCTCGCAGTCTCGCGACTGCTCAGATCATTTCTCGTCGTTGAGTTGGCACCACGCGTAGAGGGCGTCATAGACGAACGTCGCGCGCTCCAGTAGCCGGTAGTCATCGGCTTCGACGATGAGCCCACCCACGCCGACGGCCAACAGCCCAGCGCCGGCGGGATCCGAACCCAAGTCACTGCTCACATCCGCCGCGTGGACTATCCGCGCCAACCGCACGAGCGCCTCGTCACCGCCCAAGTGGAAGTGATCGATGAGGGTTTCGAACGTGCACCACTCGTCACCATCGTGAAGGGAGTGAGTGAAGTCAGCCCCTTCCGCGTCGAAGGATCGCCCTCCGGTCTGGGCGGCGACCTCGAGAACCTGATTGGAGGGGACGTAGAGGAATTCGGCCTCGGGATCAATGAATCGACGAATGAGCCAGGGACAGGCGATCCGGTCGGTCTTGGGTCGCTCGCGGGTTACCCACTTCATTGACTGCCCCCTTGGATCCCTGGCGCCGGCCCCTCATCGTTCGACTCACCTCGTGGTCGTAAGCCCGGCAGGCGCTGCGCCCACCGCCACAGCGCCACGTCGTAGCCGCTCTTGACGATACCCGCCACGAGGAGTGGGACTCCGAGTCCGAGCAGCTGGAGCGCGCCGCCGGCGAGAGGGGCGATCGGACGTACCGAGTAGCGCGCGGCGTTGGTGACCGCCGCCGCGTGCGTTCGCTCGGGAGGTGTGGTGACCGTCATGACCAACGCCTGGCGCGTGGGCACGTCCATCTGCGACAACGTGGCTCGAACGAGCAGCAGGACGGCGGCGACGGTGAACGACGGTGCGAACGCCGTGGCGGCGAGCAGCAGGTTGCTGGGCAGATGCGTCCCGACCATCGTGGCCACGAGGCCAACGCGACGGGCCAGAAGTGGTGCGACGAGGACCGACACGGCCTGCAGGGCTGAGACGGCGAAGAAGAGCCATCCGAGGGAGGAGAGGGGGACCCCGTACCGTTCCACGAGGTAGTACGAGAGGAATCCCGCGGTCACGAGGCCGCCGCCCGCGGCGTCCACGGAGAACAGCGTGGTGAGGTTGCGAACGACGTGTCGCGAGGGTCCGGGGTGGGACCGTCGGTGGCGTCGGGTCTCGCGGCCAGATTCTTCTGGTGGGGCTTCCACGGAGGGCGAGAGATTCCCGGCAATCAGCGTTCCCAGGATGCCGACGGGAACCAGGGCGACGAAGAGCCAGGCGTGGGCGTGGGCTGTCGACGGTTGCACTCTCACGAGCGTCGCCCCGAGAGCGCCCAGTGCGCCAAAGGCCGCCCCGGCTGCGTTGTACCACCCGTACACCCGGGCGGTACCAGCGTCCTCTCGAGCGAGCATCACCTGCTCGAGCGTGGTGGCGGCACCGTTGTCGACCACGTCGGTGGACAACGTGCCGGTCAGGGCGACCGCGAAGAGGAGCCACAGCGGCGGATTGGCCGCCACGACGGCGCCGACGACGCCAATTGCGCCGAAGAAGAGTCCGTAGGAGCGACGTCGACCGAAACGATCCGCATAGGCACCCACGATGAGAGAAGCCAGCGCGCTACCCGCGATGACCGCGGCGAGGAACAGGCCCGCCTGGACGGGGCGCACACCGCGGGCCGCGAGAAGATCGCCGAGGACGATCGCGGTGAACCCGTATCCGAGCCCGCGAAGTGCCTGGCCCGAAACGAGAAGCCGGGTGTCTCGACTCAGTTGTTGTCGCACGCCGCCAGTCTCCTCTTTCGGGCGTCACTTCTGACGCGGTCCTCTCTGACCTGGATCCATTTGGGCGGTCGGAGAGTTCCGCGGCGCGACGTACCCACCGACACGGCGGTCGCGGCGCAGCGCCTCGGATCCACGTCCCTCGCCCGCGCCACTCGATGGTCGTGAGACGTGACCTCGTCACGACGACAGCGCTGACGACGCGTTGGCGGTCCACTCGAAGGTGGTGTCACCATCCACGGGGGCAGTTCGGGCGATCGATGAACGCGACTACCGTGATCACTGTGGACGACGTCGAGCCCCCCGCGGATCCCAACGACTGGACCGACGAGCAGTGGCTCGAGTGGCTCAAGGCCACGGACGTGCCGTCTGACGAACCTGACGAGAGGTTCTCGAAGGTGATGAAGCGCGTCGTGGAGTCTGCGCCGGGACAAGTGCTGGGCCAGGCGATGCTCGGTCTGTCGCAGGCGATTTACGGCCGCCACGACGACACCGTCGCGATCGTGGTGGAGGGAAGCGGTGAGGGTGCCGACGACGAACCCTTCGCGGTTCGACTCGACCCCGATCACCCCGAACGTTCATCGGTGGTCTTCAAGTCAAAGCCCGATTCGGAGCCGGCGTAACCTCCGAGGACTGAGATTCTCGTACTCCGGGGTTCACAACCATTCCGATCCCCCGCGACGTCGCACTCTTCATGACGTGAACGAGTCCGCCCGCAGACACCAACGTCAGGTTGGCGGCCCCTACGTCGTCGACACTCAGGGTGGGTCAGGGTTTACCCCTATGGCGAGGGATGTTGGCGTTCCGTACTCTCTGAATCGAGCTGTCGCAGTACTCGGCACGAGGGAGAGATGGCATGAGCGCTACCGTTCTGGACGACGCGCAACCCGCGCAGTCGAGCGATGAGTGGGCCGTCGAAACGCACGGCTTGACCAAGCGCTTCGGCGACAACGTGGCGGTCAACGGCGTGGACCTGCGCGTGCCGCGAGGCTGCGCCTTCGGCTACCTCGGTCCCAACGGGGCCGGCAAGACGACACTCATCCGTGTCCTCCTCGGTCTGACACGCGCCGACGCGGGCACAATGTCCATGCTCGGGCACGAGGTTCCCCGCCACCGGGATCGGGCCCTCGCTCGTGTGGGGGCCATCGTCGACGAACCACGCTTCCACGGACACCTCACGGGTCGTCAGAACCTGGAGATCCTCGCGGCCGCGCGCGAGCCCGCCGCACGGGCACGGATTGCGGCGTCGCTCGATCGAGTGGGGATGACTCAGCGCGCCGATGACCGCGTTTCGAAGTACTCGATGGGTATGCGTCAGCGCCTGGGCGTGGCGGCGTGCCTGCTGGGAGATCCTCAACTTCTCATCTTGGACGAGCCCATGAACGGGCTCGACCCGGCCGGCATGCTCGAAATGCGCGACATGATCAAGTCCCTCGTCGACGAGGGGCGTACCGTGATGCTCTCGTCGCACCTGCTCGACGAGGTCGAGCGGACATGTGACGCAGTGGCCATCGTGGACCGGGGCAACGTGATCCGCCAGGGCCCGATCGCCGAACTGCTGGCCGGATCCGACGTCGAGGTGCACGTCGTGTGCTCGTCTCCTGCGCGCGCCCAAGCGGTGCTCGTCGCCGCACTGGCTGGTTCTCGCGTCGACGTGGAGGGGGACGTACTCACCGTTCACCTTCCGGCGGGCACGGGTCGCGACGTCATTGCCGAGATCAACCGGCAACTGGTCCACGACGGCATCGACGTGTACCACCTCCAACAGATCCAGGTCTCACTGGAGTCGTGGTTCCTGTCCGTCACGAGCCGACTGGGGGAGAACGCGTGAGTGCCATCACTACTAGCGGACTCGACATAGGTGCCCAACACGACCGCCGGGGGTCCTGGCTGCCCAGCGGCGCGATGATCACGACGCGCATCATGGAGTTGCGCAAACGCCGCGGGTTGATGGCGGCGATGGGAATCGTCAACATCGGCATTCCGGCGATCTTTCTCACCATTCGACTCGTTGCGCACGCGGTCGCGCCGACGTCCTACGGACCGGCCGGTGGCTACGACGTCTTTACCAGCCTCGTCGCCGGCGTGATGTTCGTCTTCGGCTTCATCGTGGCGGCGGCGGTGGGCTGCACCGCGGGATCGATCGACCTGACTGAGGGGATGTTTCGCCACCTGGTGATCACGGGGCGCTCGCGCCTCGCGCTCTACTTCGCGCGCATTCCCGCGGGCCTGGCGATCGTGGTGCCGATGGTCGCCACGGGTTTTGTCATCGTGTGCGCGGTCTGCGTCTTCGCGGCCCCGACGACCCTCCACTACCAGGGGGTCGCCGTTCCCGCTGGTCTCAGCGAGCAGGGATTCGAGAACTGGGCGGCCCAGCACCCCGCGGAGGTCGTCTGCGGATTCCCCTACCGGAGTCCCGTCGCCGTCGCCTGCGGCATCGGTCCCAACGGCAAGGTCATTGTCCCCCCCGGCCAGAACATCCCAACGCCGAACTCGATCCCGCTGGCGACTCTCAAGGCCGACGCGGTCAAGATCGCCCGCGCCGACTTCTCGGACTACAAGGGCTACTTCTTGTCGCCGCCCGTGTCACTCATGATTAAGTCGGGACTCTGGATCGAGCTCGAGGCGATCATCGGCTTCATCGTGGGACTCGGCCTCGCCTCACTGA
>JAJXXB010000065.1 GCA_021781315.1 Actinomycetes bacterium
GAGCGGCGGCCACGTGACCCGTGAGGGCACCCAGCTGACGGATCTGCGCGTAGGCGCCACCGAGGTTGGCGGGGGCGTCCTGCTCGACGACTTTGATGCCCAGGGCCGTCAGCTTCTCCCTGATCGAGTTCGCGTCGTAGGAGATGATGACGAGATCGGGCTTGGTCGAGGGGTGCGTCGGCGTGCGCTTGCAGATCCCGAGGATCGCCTCCACGCTGGGATTGAGCGCGTCGATACGCTTCGACGCCGACGGCAAACCCTTCGTCGGGTAGTTCGAGTCCTTGTCGACGGCCTGGACCTGGGGTCCGGCGCCGATCGCGTAGAGGGTCTCGGTCGCCGTCGGCGAGAGCGAGACCACGCACGAGGGCGACGCCACGGCCGCGCCGGCGCCGGCGGCCACTAACGGCGCGCCGAGGGCGAGGGCGAGCACGGCGGTGCCCACTCGAAGGGTTCTGTACATGGATATCTCCTTTCCGTCGAAGTGGGGTGGGCGACGGATGGATATCCGAACGACCGCTCCTTACCTCGAGAGCTGTCTTTCACATCTCCTCGCCGCAGGCGACCTGGCTTGGAGCGAAGCTCCTTACAGTTGCGGGACAGCGTCGGAATCGCACCGACTTCGCTGCCGCGAGGCACCGCCGACGCTACACCACGGCGTCCTCGCACGTGTCGTAGCGGACCCTGGCGGCACCGGCACGTTCGCATCGCGCCGACGAGGACGTCACGGAGCGAGACGTCGCGCGCCGACGCTCGTCACGCGTGCTCGGCGAAGGTCGCCGTTCTTCATAGGGTTTTCTTCTAAATAAAAGAGAGAGAAAGTATTGATATTTCATCGCTTTGATGAGGTATTAGTTGGATTTGCGATGGCTCGTTATAGGTGTACATTCGAGTCATGAACGTATTGCTAGCGGGGATCTCGACACTGTCGCTGGCGCGCTGGCAGTTCGCGGTGACGACGGTCTTCCACTTCCTCTTCGTGCCCCTCACCATCGGCCTCGGACTGCTGGTCGCGGTCCTTCAGACGGCGGCCTATCGCACCAAGGACGAGGCCTACGAGCGCGCGACGCGCTTCTTTGGCAAGTTGTTCCTCGTCAACTTCGCCATCGGCGTGGTGACCGGCATCGTCCAGGAGTTCCAGTTCGGCATGGACTGGTCGCGGTACTCGGTCTTCGTGGGCAACATCTTCGGCGCTCCCCTGGCCATCGAGGGCCTGCTCGCCTTCTTCATGGAGTCCACGTTCCTCGGGGTGTGGATCTTCGGGCGCGGACGCGTCTCCAACCGGGTCCACCTCGCCTCGATCTGGCTCGCCAGCCTCGGCACCATCCTCTCGGCCGCCTTCATCGTCGCGGCCAACTCATGGATGCAGCACCCCGTCGGCTACACGATCGATCCGGTGAGCCACCAGGCCGTGATGAACAACTTCTGGGCCGTGATGACCAACTCGACCTTCCTGCTCGCCTACGGCCACGTTCTCTTCTCGGCGTTCCTCACCGGCTCAGTGTTCATGCTGGCCGTCTCGGCGTGGCACGTACGCCGCGGCCACGACGCGGCGGCCTTCGCGAAGTCGATTCGCATCGCGATCGTCGTCACCATGGTCGCCTCGGTGGGCACCATCTTCCTCGGCGACTCCCAGGCCAAGCAGATGGAAGTCCAGCAGCCAATGAAGATGGCCGCAGCCGAGGCCCTCTACACCACGAGCAGCGGCGCGAGCTTCTCACTGCTCACGATCGGTGACCTCGCCGGCAACCCCGTCTTCCAAGTGCGCGTCCCGCACATCTTGAGCGTGCTCGCGACCAACACCTGGAACGGCAAGGTCGAGGGCATCAACAACATCCAGGCGGCGGCCGCCAAGAAGTACGGCGCGGGCAGCTACATCCCAGTCATCTGGATCCTGTACTGGTCCTTTAGGGTCATGGTGGGACTGGGCTTCTTGCTGCTCGCCCTCGGAGTCATCGGCCTCTGGCTGATGAAGAAGCGCCGCCTGGAGAAGTCGAACATCTACCTGCGCTTCGCGACCTGGATGGCGCTCGCGCCCTTCATCGCCAACTCGGTCGGCTGGATCTTCACCGAGGTGGGCCGTCAGCCCTGGGTGGTCTACGGACTGCTCAAGACGTCCAACGCCGTCACGCTGATCGCCCCCGGCTACGTCGCGGCGAGCTTCATCGGTTTCACCGCGATCTACACGCTGCTCGCCGTCGTCGAGATCGGCCTGCTGATCCGCCTCGCCCGCGTTCCCTCGCCGCCCGCCACCAGCGCGCCCGAGCCCGAACTGATCTACTAGGAGGGATCGTGCTGCTACTCGCCCTCGCACCCAGCGGTCTGGAGAAGCTCTGGTTCGCGCTGATCGGCGTGCTCTGGCTCGGTTACTTCTTCCTCGAGGGCTTCGACTTCGGCGTCGGCATCCTCTTCCCCTTCGTGAGCCGTGACGACACCGACCGGCGGGTGGCGATCAACACCATCGGTCCCGTCTGGGACGGCAACGAGGTCTGGCTCCTCACCGCGGGTGGAGCGACCTTCGCGGCCTTCCCGTTGTGGTACGCGACGGTGTTCTCCGGCTTCTACCTCGCGCTGTTCCTCGTGCTGGCCGCGCTGATCTTTCGCGGCATGGCCTTCGAGATGCGCCACCGACGCGACGACGAGGCCTGGCGACGCTGGTGGGACCGGGCGCTGTTCTGGGGTTCGGCTCTGCCGGCGCTGCTCTGGGGCGTCGCGTTCGCCGACTTCATCCACGGCGTGCCCATCGGCGCGAACGCGACGTGGACGGGAACCTTCTTCGACCTGGTCAAGCCCTACGCCCTCGTCGGCGGACTCGCGACCCTATCTCTCTTCACGCTCCACGGCGCCACGTACCTCGGCCTCAAGGCGGAGGGAGAGGTGCGCGAGCGCGCGAGCGCCATCGCGGCGCGCCTCGCCCCGATCACCTTCGTCATCGTGACGGCGTTTCTCACCTGGACCTACCTGAGTGCGCGCTCGATGCACCACGAGGGCCTGGTCCCGCCACTACTGCCGATCCTCGGCCTGGGCGCGCTCGCCGCGGTGACCTGGCTCACCCGCGAGCGCCTGGAGGGCTGGGCCTTCGTGGCGACGGCCCTCACGATCGTGGCGCTCTTTACGACGATGCTGCTCAACCTCTATCCCAACGTCCTGGTCTCGTCGATCAGCCCGGCCTACGACATCACCATCGTGAGCAGCGCCTCGCACCCCTATACGCTCACGGTGATGAGCTGGGTCGCGCTGATCTTCACTCCCCTCGTGCTCGCCTACCAGAGCTGGACCTACTGGATCTTCCGTCGGCGCATCCGCCGTCCCGGTGAGACCAGTGCCAACGAGCACGCCTCACCCGTCGGGTGAGCGACTCGCCCACCGACCTCCTGGGCCGCCTGGCGCGGGTGACGCCGCTCGCCTGGGGTCCCGTGATCGTCGGGGCGGCCACGTCACTCGTCGCCACGCTGGCCCTCGTCGTCCAGGCGACGTCGATCGCGCGCGTGGTGGGCGCGCTCTTCGCGTCGCGCCACGCGGCGATCCGCTCGGCTCTCGTCGAACTGGCCCTCGCCAGCCTCGTGCGCGCACTCGCGGTGGCGAGCGGCGCGATGATCGCGGGACGTCTGGCGGCCCCGGTGCGCCGGGACCTGCGCCGACGCGTGCTCGCGGCGACACTCGCGCGCGGCCCGCGGGGCTCGATCGACGCCACGGTCCAACTCGCCACCCGTGGCGTCGACGCCATTGAGGCCTACCTGGCGCGCTACGTGACCGCGCTCGCCGCCTCGGTGGTGGGACCCCTCGTCCTGACGGTCTGGCTCTTCACCCGAGACTGGCTGAGCGGGGGGATCGTCGCGCTCTGCGTCGTGCTGCTGCCCATCTTCATGACCCTGCTCGGCGCCGAGGCCAAGGCCAAGATGCTCGCCAGCTGGCAGGAGCAGCAGCGCCTGGCGGGCTACTTCGGCGACGTGGTGCGCGGCCTGGCGACTCTCAAGGCGTTCAATCGTTCGCGCGACGCGGTGAGCTCGCTCGAGAGCGTGGGCCGTCGGCTGCGCGCGTCGACGATGACCACGTTGCGCGTCGCGTTCCTGTCGAGCTTCGCCCTCGAGTTGCTCAGCTCGCTCGCCACCGCTCTCGTCGCCCTCTTCCTGGGCGTGCGACTGCTCCACGGCGAGCTGGCGCTGTCGAACGCGGTGGCGATTCTCATCGTGACCCCCGAGGTCTTCCTGCCGCTGCGTCGCGTCGCCGCGGCCTATCACGCGTCGGCGACCGGCGTCGCCGCCGCCGAGGACGTGCTGGAGCTCCTCGTCGATGCGCCCCACGGTCTCGACGCGCCGACCTCGCCCCCCGGCGTCGCGCTGCGTGACGTGACGGTTGAGCCGGGCGGCCTCCTCCTCGTGACGGGAGCCTCGGGCGCCGGCAAGTCGACGCTGCTGCGCCAGCTCTGCACGCTCGAGGATCCGCCCGAAGGAGTCGCGAGGATCGATGGGATCGACCTCGTGCGTCTCAACCGCGATCAGTGGCGCACTCGCGTCGCCTGGCTCGCCCAGGACCCGCGCGTGACGGGCTCGTCGCTGCGCGAGGCGGTCACCTTGGGCGACCCCTCGGTCGACGACGACGAGGTTCGCGACGCGCTGCGCCTCGTGGGACTCGACGAGGACCTCGAGCGGCCGATCGGCGAGGGGGCCCGCGCGCTCTCGGCCGGCGAGCGACGCCGCCTCGGTCTCGCGCGCTGCGTGCTACGCCGGCCACTCGTGCTCGTGCTCGATGAGCCGACGGCCCACCTGGATCCGCGCGCGGCGGACGATCTCGCCGCGGTGATCGCCGCGCTGCCC
>JAJXXB010000249.1 GCA_021781315.1 Actinomycetes bacterium
CTGCCCGGCGCCGCCGGTTCGACCGCCCTGCTCGGGCGGCCCGCGCGCGACGCGCCCCTCGTCGCGCGCCTGCGCGCCGCCGGCGCGGTGATCGTCGCCAGCACGAACCTCAGTCAGTGGGCGAACATCCGGTCGGAGCGCTCGACGAGCGGGTGGTCGGCGACCGGCGGGCTCGTCGCGAACCCCTGGGCGCTCGACCGTTCGGCCGGCGGCTCGTCGTCGGGTTCGGGCGCCGCGCTCGCGGCGGGGCTCGCGCCACTGGCCATCGGGACCGAGACCGACGGCTCGATCGTCTGTCCGGCCTCGCTCAACGGCGTCGTCGGCCTCAAGCCGACCGTGGGGGTCGTGCCGGCCACCCACGTGGTGCCCATCAGCGCGAGCCAGGACAGCCCCGGTCCGATGGGCCGGACCGTGGCTGACGTCGCCCGGCTCTTCGCGGTGCTCTCGGGAACGGCGCCGGCCGAGTCGGCGCCGGTGCGCGTCGCAGTCGCGGCCAACTGGCGCACCGGGCACGCCGCGACCGACGACCGCTTCGACGAGGTCGTCACCGCGCTCGCGGCGGCCGGGGTCGCGGTGACCTTCCGCGACGTCCCCCAGCCCGGACCCGAGCAGGGCGAGGACGAGCTCGCCGTGCTGCTCGCCGAGCTCGTGGACGACCTCTCGGCCTACCTCGCCGACCGGCCCGGCGCCGGTGTGGCGTCCCTCGCCGAGGTCGTCGAGTACGAGGACCGCTACCGCGCGCGCGAGCAGCCCTACTTCGGCCACGACCTCTTCCTCCAGGCCCTCGCAACGGGCGGGCGTGCCGGCACCGCCTACGCCGCCGCGCGGGCGCGCAACCTCGCCTGGGCGCGCGAGACCTGCCTCGGCCCGGCGCTCGAGGGCGTGGACGTGCTCCTCGCCCCGGCCTACGGCCCCGCGTGGAAGAGCGATCTCGTCGTCGGCGGCCACCCGGGACCGACGAGCGGCGCCACGACCCCCGCGGCGATCGCGGGGTGGCCGATCGCGAGCGTGCCAATCGGCTTCGTGCACGGCTTGCCCATCGGCGCGGCGATCATCGGGCGCCCGAACGCCGAGTGGCAGATCCTCGAGGTCGCCGCCCAGCTCGAGGCCGGGGTCTCCGTCGGCTTCGACCGGCACCGGCCGGGGTTCACCGGGCCGACGCGGGGCTGATCAGGGCAGCGAGACGACCGCGCCCGCGGGCCAGTGCTCGCGCGTCGGGCCACTGAGCCGCCACACGCTCTGGCGGCCGAGCACCGTCCACGTCGTCGGCCCGCCGACCAGGGCGGTCTCCTCGTCCACGCCGAGCAGCGTGATTCCCTCGTCGCGCGGCTGCAAGAAGCGGGTCGCCACCTCGGGCATGCGCGCGAGGAAGGCGTCGTAGTGGGGGATGACGCGCAGCTGGGGCACGACGCCGAGGCCCGCCGTGCCGCCGCCGCGCGGGTGGCGGATCGAGGGCACCCACGAGGTCAGCGCCATCGCCCCGGCGCTGCAGCCGGCGAGCGCCGCGCCGGCGCGCCACGCGGCCTCGATGGCCCGCCAGACGGCGGTGTCGCGCAGGGTGTCGGCGAGGAAGGTCGGATTGCCCCCCGAGAGGTAGACGAGGCCCGCGCCCTCGACGAGCGCGGCGTTGGCCGGGTCATTGGCGCTCGCGCGGTCGACGACCGGGACGACGACCTGGGTCACGCCGATCCGCTGCGCCTGTTGGGCGCCGAGGTCGTGCCAGCGCTGCACGACGGCGGGGCCGTCGGGCACGGCCGCGGTCGCGAGCTGCACGTAGCGCGCGGGGCGACCGGCGATGAGCTGGGCCTCGATGGGGGCCATGATGGGCAGGTACTCGCCCGAGCCCACGAGGGCGAGGGGCCCCGGGCCGGCGGCCGCGGCGTCGTCGGGCTGGTGCACGGGCGCCACCGTTACCGCCCGGCGCCGACGGTCACGGGTTCAGCGCGGCGCCACAGCCCGTGCAGTAGGCCTGGCCGGGCAGGGGCATCTTGCCGCAGTTCGCACACGTCGCGAACGACGTCGTGACCGCGTCGTCGAGCGAGCCGCCGGTGCGGAAGCGGTTGTTGACGAGCTTGCTCGGGTAGAGCAGGAGGACGAGACCCCAGATCGGCACGATGCTCGTCAGCAGCCACCAGCCCGAGCGGCCGGCGTCGTGGTGGCGGCGCACGCCGCAGGTGATCGACGGGACGACGAGTGCGAGCGTCCACAGCACGTTGACCGGCCCCAGGTGCAACACGTTGAAGACGAGCGAGCCGAGGACTTGGAAGAGCACGAACCACCAGTACTGCGCGCGCGTCGCGAGACCGCGGACGTTGGTGTAGTTGCGAAGCGCCAGTGACACCGCGCCCGCGAATCCGGTGCTTCCCATAGTGCCGTACCTTACCGGGCGTTGGCGGCGCCGCGTTGGCTCACCAGGTCGCGCTGACCTGATTGCGGCCGTTGGCTTTGGCCTGGTAGAGGGCCTCGTCGGCATGGGCGATGGCGAGCCCGAAGTCCTGGTGGCTCTCGTGGAGCGTGACCCCGACGCTCACGCTGAGCGTGACCCCCGAGGTTGCGAGCCGGCCCGACGTCGGGACCCGCTCGACCTGGAGGCGGATGCGCTCGGCGACGTCGAGCGCGTGGGACTCGTCGGCCTCGCGCAGCACGACGAGGAACTCGTCGCCCCCGTAGCGGATGCCGAGGTCCGAGCGGCTGCGGATGTTCGCGCGGATGACCGAGGCCACCTGGCGCAACGCGTCGTCGCCGACGTCGTGACCGAACTCGTCGTTGATCGCCTTGAAGTGGTCCAGGTCGATCATGAGGATCGCGCTCGGGTCGCTCGCCAGGTGCGCATCGCTCAGGGCCCGACGGTTGGCGAGGTCGGTCAGGGGATCGGTGAGGCTCTGGGCGATGATGTGCTCGCGATCGCGCTGGGCGTTTCGGTGGGCGAGGTGCTTGGCGACGGCGACCTGGGTTGGCGTACTCAGCTGGACCATCGCGCGCGCGAACTCCCGTGGCAGCGCCGCGCCGTCGGCGAGCACCAGGTAGACCCGGATCGACGGCGTGTCGCCGGTGCCGGGCAGGTCGAGGAAGGGCGTGCCCGCGTTGTGGGGGATCGACGCCACGGGCGTGCCCACGTAGTCTTCGTCGGGCGCGAAGCGCAGCAGCCCCTCGGTGTCGCTGTGCACGTACGCTTCGATTCGCTCGACGTCGAGGTGCTCGCCGAGCAGCATCGTCGCGCGCGCGGCGAGTTCGGGCAGGTCCGAGGTGGACAGGATGGCCCGCGCGAGGTCGCGCTCGAGGGCCGCGGCCGCGAGCAGCGTCGCCAGGTGCAGATCGTGCTCGGCCAGGCGCACGATGCCGCACTCGAGGCCGGCGAGGCGCTCGAACATCTCGCCGATCAGCGCGCCGGGGATGAGGTGGCCGTGCTGGGGCGCGATGACGGTCGCGCGGGGCCAGCGACGGCGCAGGTTGTCGAGCCCCGCGCGCAGGATGTCGCCGCTGGGCATGTAGTGCTCGTGGTAGCTGCGCATCGACTCGAAGTCGGACGAGTCCGTCGCCCACAGCGACGCCGCGTCGCTGTCGCCGCCGAAGAGGTCGCCGGAGAAGAGGACGCCCGAGCCGGTCTCGTAGGCGCTGAGCGCCCCGGGGAAGTGCAGGTAGGGCGTCAGGGTGAACTCGAGGCGCCGTCCCTCGCCGAGGTCGACGGCCCAGCCGTGCTCCTCGACGAGGTACGCGGCGAGCCGTGACCCGTAGTGGCGTAGCAGCGCCGCCGCGCGCCACTCGGTGACCAGTCGCGCCTCGGGGTGCACGAGGTCGTCCAGTCGCGACAGTCCCGAGGCGACGTTCGGCTCGGCGTGGTGACAGACCACCCAGCGGATCGACGCCGGGTCGAGGACCCGCCGGACGTTCTCGATCACCGCGTCGATCGTGATCGTCGAGCCGGGGTCGAGCAGCACCGACTGGTCGCCGGCCTCGACGAGGTAGCTGTGGCCCAGGAGCTCGCCGTCGGCCGCCGCGCCGCCGACCCACCAGATCCGCGGCGCGATCTCGATCGGGCCGCGAGGCCCGCCGATCGATGGGCGAGGCTCGATCACGCCGCCCACCCTATTGGCTCACCACCCGCGCCGTCAGTCAATCGGGTCAACGAGCACCCCGGGGTTGAGCAGGGCCGCCGGGTCGACCACCCGTTTGGCCGCGCGCAGTTGGGCGGCGAACAGGTCGGGCCGCTCGCGGTCGTAGCCGGGGCGGTGGTCGCGCCCGACGGCGTGGTGGTGGGTGACGGTCCCCCCGCCGGCGATGATCGCCTCGATCGCCGCCGCCTTGACCGTGCCCCACTGGTCGAGCCGGCCCGGCCCCGCGCCGGCGGCGAGCACCGTGAAATAGGGGGCCGCGCCGTCGGGGTAGACGTGGGTGAGCCGGCACGTGACGATCCCGGGCCAGGCGTCAACGGCGCGCAGCGTTTCTTCGGTGGCGGCGCGGACGTGCGCGACGAAGGACTCGAAGCGGTCCCAGGTGATCGCCGTCTCGAAGGTCTCGCTGATGAGCCCGAGGCGCACGAGGCTGTCGCGCACGTAGGGCGCGCGCAGGAACGCCGAGCGCCAGGTAGCGGTGGCGTCGTGGGCGTCGTCCTCGCGTGGCGACACGACCCCGCCGAAGTCCCGGGCGAGCTCGACGGCGCGCGCGAGCCAGTCGTCGACGGGGTGGTCGGCCGACTCGAAGCCGAGCAGCAGCAGGTGGTGGTGCCCGGCCCCGGTGATGAGCGCCTCGCCGGCGTCGAGCAGGCGGCAGTTGGTCGGCCAGAGGCCGGACTGGCCGAGGGCGC
>JAJXXB010000129.1 GCA_021781315.1 Actinomycetes bacterium
GTCGCGCCAGGCCTGACTGACCGGCGGGCCGTCGCGGCCCTCGAGACGGCTGCGCACGACGCGCATCAGACCGAGTAGCAGCGGCCCGCCGAGGACGACGAGGACGAGCTGGACGGCGCCGACGAGCAGTGAGGCGAGGGTCACGAGACCACCACCAGGGCGATGACGAGCACGACGAAGCCGTAGGCGAGGTAGCGGTGCACCGAGCCGTTGGCGAGTCCGCGCGCCCGCACCCCGAGCAGCGCCGCGAGGGCGAGCACCGGTCGATAGAGGCGCCGCTCGACGATGTCGTCGTTCGCGCTCACGTAGGCGACGCGCTCGACGTAGTAGCGGCTCTCGAGCGCGTGGCTGACGTCGAGGTCGTGCTGGGGGGCGAGGACGTCGTCAAAGACCCGCTGGAGCGGTTCGGCGAAGGACGTCGCCGTGTACTGCATGCGCGCGCTGGTGACGACCCGGCCCGACCCCCACGGCTCGAAGGCCCGCAGCTTCGCACCCGTTCGCGGCCCGCCCGCATGGCGAAGTCCCGCGACGACCAGTGTGGCGGCGACCGCGCCGAGGGCGAGGGCGAGCGGGTCGACCGCGCCGCGCAGCGCCTGGAGGTGAAAACCCGACAGGGTCGCTGCGAGCCCCGAACGGTTGGGCGCGACCACGTCGCTCGCGCGAGAGATCGCGGTGATCGCGAGACTGGGCGCGACGCCGAAGATAACGCACGCACCCGCCGTGATCGCGGGGGCGATGCGCATCGAGACGGGCACCTCGCGCGCGCGCTCGGCCGACTCGCTTCGCGCGCGGCCAAAGAAGCCGACGCCGACCGCCTTCACGAAGGCGACGATGGTGAGCCCGCCCGTAAGAGCGAGCGCGGCCACGAAGACCGCGGTCGCGACCGTCGTCACGGGGTCCGCGCCCGAGAGGCCGTGCACGAGGCTCTGGACGACGAGCCACTCGGCGCCAAAGCCGTTGAGGGGCGGCAGGGCCGCGACGGCGAGCGCGCCGACCACGACCGCCGCGGTCGTTGCCGGCATGGTGCGTGCGAGGCCGCCGAGGCGGTCGAGGTCGCGTTCGTGGGTCGCGTACTGCACCGAGCCCGCCCCGAGGAAGAGGGTGGACTTATAGAGGGCGTGGGCCGTCACGAGGAAGAGGGTCGCGACGAGGGCCAGGCTCGAGGCGGCCGGGTTGTGCGCGGCGAAGAGACCCGAGGCCGACAGGCCGACGACGACGAGTCCCATATTGTCGCTCGTCGAGTAGGCGAGGAGCCGTTTGAGGTCGGCGCTCGTCGCGGCGTAGAGCGAGCCGTACAGGGCCGAGATCACCCCGAAGAAGCCCGCGACGAGCCACCACCAGGTGGCTCCCACCCCCAGCAGGGTTCGTGCGAGGACGATCCCGTAGATCCCGAGGTTCACCATCGCCCCGGAGAGCAGGGCCGAGGCGGGCGCGGGGGCCTCGGCGTGGGCGCGCGGCAGCCAGACGTGGGCGGGTACGAGCCCGGCCTTCGCGCCGAAGCCGACGAAGAGCGCGAGAAAGACCGCCCCACGAGTGGCGGCGGGTAGGTGCGAGGCGCTCGCCACGATCGCGGAGAAACCGGGGTTCGCGGCGTGGCCGGCGAGCACGACGAGACCGAGCGTGATCAGCGCCGCGCCGCCCTGGGTCATCGCCCCGTACCACCACGCCGCCTGGCGGGCTTCGTCGCGTTTGGCGTGGTCGTGGGCGACGAGCACGAGCGAGCTGAGCGCCATCACCTCCCAGAGCACGAGGAAGGTCACGACGTCCCCGGCCGCGGGGACGAGAAGCAAGCTGGTCACGAAGAGCGCGAAGGCGCTCGACGCACTCACCGAGCTCATGGCGTGGCGCCGGTAGCCGACCCAGTGGATCGTGGCCGCGACCGCCACGACGGCGGTCGTGAGCGTGAAGAGCGCCCCGAGGGGCGTCAGGTCGATGGTTACCCCGCTGAAGGGCACGAGACCGGACGTGTGGCCCGCGATCGCGTGGTTCGTCGCGAGCACGTGGATCGCCGTCGCGCCGGCGACGGCTTCGACCAGCCCGAGCAGACCCGCGACGAGTTGGACGCGCACCGCGCGCGGCGCGAGGGCGGCGAGTGTCGCGAGCACCCCGACGCCGGCGACGAGGGCGAGACTCACCGGTTCGTGAAACGCCGCAGCGCGGCGAGGATCTCGTCGGGGTGGGGCGGACAGCCGGGTATCTCGAGGTCGACCGGCACGACGTCGGCGACGGCGCCGGCGACGGCGTAGCCACCGGCAAAGACGCCGCAGTCGCGCGCGCAGTCACCGAGCGCGATCACGAGGCGCGGCTCGGGCATCGCGAGGTAGGTCCGCTCGAGGGGTGAGGCCATGTTGTGGGTCACCGGCCCGGTCACGAGCAGGGCGTCGGCGTGGCGCGGCGAGGCGACGAGACGCGCACCGATCCGCTCGGCGTCGTAGACCGGGCCGAAGACCGAGTTGATCTCGAGTTCACAGCCGTTACAGCTGCCCGCGTCGACGTGGCGAAGTTGCAGTGAGTGGTGAAGGTTCGACGCGGCCGCGACGGGAGCGGGAGCGGGGGCGAGTCGTTCGCTTACGCGCCGTCGTCTCGTCCGGCTGCCAAGAAGAGAGAGAATCATCCACTGTCCCGTTACGCTGCGCAGGCCTTAAGCCGTCGCGATAGAGCGATGGTAGCACCGGGGTAGGGGAGAATCGCTCGCTGGCACCGGGCCATTTGACCGTTTTCGTGTCCGAAAGTCGCGTCGCACACAACTCTCGGACAAGACACGGTCAAGTCGGGCGAATCGGCGTCATCGCCTGGCATGCTCGTTCTACCAGTGCTGTGCGCTGTGGCTCGGCTACGCCGAGGTGGTCCTCCTTTTGCATGCCCTTGCGTGGAAGGGCCACGTCCCGAGTGCCACGTCCCGAGTGCGCGGGCCCGGCGCGAGCGCCGGGGCCCCGGAATTGCGCGTGAGTTGGGCGTACCGAGCGAATCACGTGAGGTGCGCTTTCGACACTGGATTCATGACAGAAGTAACGCAAGGGCACAGCAGTTTCATCACCGGTCTTCGGCGCACGCACGTGCGCCTGTCGGTGCTCGCACTGGTCGTCGTCGTCAGCGTCGCCGGCCTCTCGACGGTCTCACTGGCCGCGCGACAGCGGGTCGCGGCGTCGGTCTCGCCGCGCGCGCGCGCGACCGCACTCACGAGTGACGTGGCGCTGGCCGTGCAGCACGGGCGCGCCGTCCGGGTGAGGCCGGTGAGCGTCGTTCGCCACGTCGCCGTGACACCGACCACTACCGCGAGACACCCGCGGGTGGCGCGCACCGTGGCACCGGTGACCCGCCGAGCGACCGTCGCCCCGGCCCCGGCCCCGGTCCGTACGCGGGTCGCCCCCCAGGCGCCGATCGCTCGTCCGCGTCCGACCAGCACACCTCGCCCGATCACGCCCCGTCCGACTCGCCCGAAGGTCGTCACGGTCGCCGCGACGACCCCCGCCCTCTCGAGCGCGGCGGCGGCGCTGCTCGCGCACCTCAACCCGGTCGCCAACATCGCGCCGAGTCCCAACTATCTCCAGTCGGGTAACTGCAGTCAGACCGCGTCGGGCTGGAGCTGTGACAACCCGTGCGTGACCTCGACGCTCACGTGGCCGAGCAACACCAACGACCCGGCGTGCACCAACTACTTGCTCAGCGCGATCAACGCCGCGCGACGCATCGAGGGGGTCGCGCCGATGGTCCTGCCGAGCAACTGGTACGGCCTCACCACGAGCGAGCAGCTGTTCGTGGTCGCCGACCTCGAGCGCACGGCCCGGGGACTCACCCCGTACCTCGGCATCAACGCCGCGCTGTCGGCGGCCGCCCAGCGCGCGGCGGCAACGGCGTCGGACCCCTCGGCGGCGCCCGGGTTCCCGATCGCGACCGACGCCCAGGGCTACGAGGCCCTCGACGGGACGTGGTCGTCGGGGTTCTCGGTTCTCGCCGCGGACTACGTCTGGATGTACAACGACGGCTGGGGCGGGGCGAACAACACCGCGAACATCGTGTGCACCTCGCCCACCTCGAGCGGCTGTTGGAGCCACCGTGACGAGCTGCTCGGCTACGCGCCCGGTTTTGACCCCGGCGTCGGCCTGGACGCGTCCAACGCCGAGGTCGGGGTGGGCTTCGCCGTGGCGAACGGTTCGGGCTCGTACGTGGACCTCATCGAGGCCCCGAGCGGGAACCCGCCGGCGATGACCTTTACCTGGGCGGCGAACGTGGTGCCGTACCTGTAGCACCAGGTACCCGTCGAGGGGCGCAGCACTTCCTAAACTCGACGCCATGAGGCCAACGGGCACAGTAGCGGTAGACGGCGCGTGACGACCGTTCTCATCGTCGAAGACGACGCCGACGTCGTCGGGCTCGTGCGCCAGCACCTGCTCGGCGAAGGATTCAAGGTGGCGAGCGCCGCCAACGGCACCGACGCGCTCGCGACCTTCGCCGAGCAGGAGCCCGACGTGGTGCTCTTGGACATCGTGCTCGGTGACGAGGACGGGCGCGAACTGCTGCGCGACATCCGTTTGATGAGTGACGTCCCGGTCATCTTCCTGACGGGGCGGGGCCTCGAGTCCGAACGGATCGCGGGGCTGAAGCTCGGGGCCGACGACTATATCGTCAAGCCCTTCTCCCTCGGCGAGCTGACCGCCCGACTCGAATCGGTCCTGCGGCGCACCGGGCTGAGCCCGGCCCAGCACCAGATCGACGTGCCGACGATGCGCTTTGGTGAGTTGCTGATCAACGAGCACACCCACGAGGTCACGCTGCGTGAGGCACTGGTG
>JAJXXB010000066.1 GCA_021781315.1 Actinomycetes bacterium
GTGGCGGTCGTGCTCGTGGTCGAAGGTTAGGGACGACACCTCGCGCGCGGCGAGTCCGAGCGCGTAGCCCGCGTCGGGCGCCGGCGTGCCGTAGTTGGCGCCGGGCGTCGCGCGCGGGTCGCGCACGAGACCGGCCTTGGGGGCACGGGAGAATTCGGGTGGCGGCGTGGCCATCGAGGGCCGCACCTCACCGGCGGCCGGAACCGGGACGAACGTGGGTTGTGTCACCCTTCGACACTACCGCCACGCGTGATTAGACCCGGGCGAGCCACTCCTCGTACTCGGTGCGCTCGCCGCGCACCGCCTGGAAGTAGATCGACTGGAGAGCCTTGGTGATGGGTCCGGGCGTGCCCGTTCCCACGACGCGGTCGTCCACCGAGGAGATCGGCACGACCTCGGCCGCGGTGCCGGTGAGGAAGGCCTCATCGGCGAGGTAGAGGTCGGTGCGGATCATGGCCTCGAAGCGCACCTGGTAGCCGAGGTCGTTGGCGATCTTGACGATCGTCTGCTGGGTGATGCCGGGCAGCGCGCCGGCCTCGGAGGGCGGGGGCGAGATGATCACGCCGTCGCGCACCACGAAGAGGTTCTCGCCGGTGCACTCCGAGACGCGCCCGTCGGGGCCGAGCAGGATCGCCTCGTCGTAGCCGGCCTTCATCGCCTCGACCTTGGCGAGCGCCGAGTTGAGGTACATGCCCGTGCCCTTGGCGGCGGTGGGCATGGCGTTCACGCCGTGGCGCTGCCACGAGGAGATCTTCATGCGCACGCCCTTTTCCAGGCCCTCGTCGCCGAGGTAGGCGCCCCAGGGCCAGGCGGCGATGGCGACGTTGACCGGGGCCGGCAAAGGGTTCACACCCATCTCGCCGTAACCGAGGTAGACGAGGGGCCGCAGGTAGCAGCCGTTGTCGAGCTCGTTCACGCGCACGATCTCCAGCGCTGCGTCACAGAGCTGATCAACGCTGAAGGGAACTTCCATCATCAGGATCTTGCAGCTGCGGATCAGACGTTCCATGTGCTCGCGCAGGCGAAAGATCGCAACGCCACGCGGCGTCTTGTAGGCCCGAATACCCTCGAAGGCTCCCGTGCCGTAGTGGAGCCCGTGGCTGAGCACGTGCACGGTGGCCTGGTCCCAATCGACCAGGTTGCCGTCCATCCAGATCTTCTTGGTGGGGGTGATGGGCATCTACAACCTCTCAATCAACTGCGCGGTGATCCCGGCGGTGCCGAGAGTCGCGACGTCTCCGTCAAAGTCTGCCACCGCGCGAGAGAGCCTCCGTGCGGCCTGCGCCTCACCCAGGTGCTCGAGCATCAACGCGGCGCTCGAGACCGCGGCCAGCGGGTTGGCCCGGCCGGTGCCCACGATGTCGTGGGCCGCGCCGTGGACCGGCTCGAACATGGATGCGCCGGTCCGGGCCGGGTTCAGGTTGGCGCTCGCCGCGTAGCCGATGCCCCCGGTGACCGCGCCGGCGAGGTCGGACAGGATGTCGCCGAAGAGGTTGTCGGTCACGATCACCCCGTAGCGCTCGGGGCTCTCCACCAGGTAGATGCAGGCCGCGTCGACGTGGTTGTAGTCGACCGCGACCGCCGGGTACTCCTCGCCCACCTCGGCGACGACCCGACTCCAGAGGTCGCCGGCGAAGGTGAGCACGTTGGTCTTGTGCACCAGGGTGAGGCGCGGGTTCGCCAGCGCGCTCGCGCGCTCGAAGGCGTAGCGCACGCAGCGCTCGACGCCGAAGCGGGTGTTCACTGACCCCTGGGTCGCGATCTCGTGGGCGCTCGCGCGGCGCAGCGTGCCGCCCTCTCCCGCGTAGGGGCCCTCGGTGTTCTCGCGCACGATCGCGAACGTGCAGCCCTCGGCGATCGAGCCGGTCACGCCGTGGAAGGGCCGGTAGTTCACGTAGAGGTCTAGGCCGAATCGCATCTTCAAGAGCAGACCACGCTCCAGCACGCCGCCGGGGATGCGCGTGTCGCCGATCGCCGGGCCGATGGCGCCGAGGAGGATCGCGTCGAAACCGCGCAACTCCTCGAGGGTCGCGTCGTCGAGCACGAAGCCGTCGCGCAGGTAGCGCGCCGCCCCCAGGTCGTAGCTGGTCGACGCGAGCTCGACGCCGGCGGCCGCGACGACCGACAGCGCGGCCGCGGTCACCTCGGGTCCGATGCCGTCGCCGCCGATCACGGCGACGCGATGGGTGTGAGATGTCATGGCTTCCTCCGCCTTCAGTCTGCTCGGCGCGAGGCGGCACGGGCAAACGCGCGCGGCCCCGCTCGGTAAACTCAGACTCTTACAGAGGCGGAGACCCATGGCCGGCGAGATCCATCGCATCACACAGGAGACGCTCGAGAAGCTGCGAGCCGAGTACGACCACCTGACGACGGTCGGGCGTACCGAGATCGCCCGCGTCATCGAGGCCGCCCGACTGCTCGGCGACCTCTCGGAGAACGGCGACTACCACGCCGCCAAGGACGACCAGGGCAAGATGGAGTCGCGCATTCGCCAGATCGACCACGTGCTGCGCCACCACGAGATCGTCGAGCGCGACTCGGAGACCACCGTCGTCCAGCACGCCTCCATCGTCCAGGTCGTCTACGAGGGCGACGCGGACGACGATTTCCAGGAGTTCTTCATCGGCTCGATCGAGGAGCGCCCCGAGGGCGTGCTCGTTGCCTCGCCGAGCTCGCCGCTGGGCTCGGCGCTGCTCAACCGCGAGATCGGCGACCTGGTCGAGTACGAGGCGCCCTCGGGCGTGCTGCGCGTGAAGATCGTGGGCATCCGCTAGTGGGTCGCACGCTCTACGAGAAGATCTGGGACGAGCACGTCATCGCCGGTGAGGGCGAGACCCCGCTGCTCTACGTGGACCTGCACCTCGTGCACGAGGTGACGAGCCCCCAGGCCTTCGACGGGCTGCGCCTCAACGGGCGCCGGGTGCGCCGGCCGGACCGCACGATCGCCACCGCCGACCACAACGTGCCGACCGAGCCCCTCAGCGTCCCGGTGACCGACCCCGTCTCGGCCCGCCAGCTCGCAGCGCTCGACGAGAACTGCGACGAGTTCGGCGTCACCCTCTTTCCCCGCGGGCACGAGAACCAGGGAATCGTCCACGTGATCGGACCCGAGCTCGGGCTCAGCCAGCCGGGATCGGTCATCGTCTGCGGCGACTCGCACACCTCCACCCACGGCGCGCTGGGCGCGCTGGCCTTCGGCATCGGCACGAGCGAGGTCGAGCACGTCCTCGCCACCCAGACACTCGTCCAGCAGAAGGCCAAGACCATGGCGGTCACCGTCAACGGGACGCTGGGAGCCGGGGTGAGCGCGAAGGACCTGGTGCTCGCCATCGTTGCGCGCCTCGGGACCGGCGGCGGCGCCGGCCACGTCCTCGAGTATCGCGGTGAGGCGATCCGCGCCCTGTCGATGGAAGGGCGCATGACGGTCTGCAACATGTCCATCGAGGCCGGCGCGCGCGCCGGGCTGATCGCGGTGGACGAGGTGACGATCGACTACCTGCGCGGACGCCCGGGCGTCGCCGCGGGCGGGGATTTCGACGCCCAGGCCGAGCGCTGGCGCGGCTACGTCAGCGACGACGACGCGGTCTTCGACGCCGAGATCGTCCTCGACGCCGCGGACATCGTTCCCAACGTCACGTGGGGCACGAACCCGGCCCAGGTCGTGGCCCTTAGTGGAATCGTGCCTTCGCCCGAAGAGGCCCGCGCCGATCAGCGCGAGGCCTACGAGCGGGCCCTCGCCTACATGGACCTCACCCCGGGCACGCCGGTGCGCGACATCCCCGTCGACGTCGTCTTCATCGGCTCGTGCACGAACTCGCGCATCGAGGACCTGCGCGCCGCCGCCAGCGTCGCGGCGGGGCGCGCGGTCGCGCCTTCGGTGCGCGCGCTCGTCGTGCCCGGATCACACCACGTCAAAGCTCAGGCCGAGGCCGAGGGCCTCGACCAGATCTTCCTCGCCGCCGGCTTCGAGTGGCGCGAGCCCGGCTGCTCGATGTGCCTGGGCATGAACCCGGACCAGCTGCAACCGGGCCAGCGCAGCGCCTCGACGTCGAACCGCAACTTCGAGGGCCGCCAGGGCCGCGGGGGCCGAACCCACCTCGTCTCGCCCGCGGTGGCCGCGGCGACGGCGATTGCCGGCCACTTCGCCGAACCGGGAGACCTGTGATGAAGGCCGTGCACGTCGTCGAGGGCCGGGCCGTCCCCTTAGAGCGCGCCGACGTCGACACCGACCAGATCATCCCCTCGGAGTGGCTCAAGCGCGTCGAGCGCACCGGGTTTGGCCGCGGGCTCTTCTCCGAGTGGCGCGACGATCCGGCGTTCGTGCTCAACCAAACCGAGTACGCGGGGGCGTCGATCCTGGTCTCCGGACCGCGCTTTGGCACCGGCTCGTCGCGCGAGCACGCGGTGTGGGCCCTGATGGACTACGGGTTCGAAGCGGTCATCGCTCCCTCCTTCGGCGACATCTTTCGCAACAACTCGTCCAAGCAGGGCCTGGTCATCGTCCAAATGCCGCCCGAGGACGTGGCAGACCTCACCCGCCTCGTGAAGGAGGACCCGTCGCGCCACGTGGTCGTCGACGTGGAGAACCTCGTCGTCGAGATCCCCGAAGCGAACTGGCAGCGCTCCTTTACCCTCGACGCGGCGACGCGCGAGCGGCTCCTCAACGGCTGGGACGACATCGGTCTCACGCTGCGCCGCGACGACGAGATCACCGCCTACG
>JAJXXB010000018.1 GCA_021781315.1 Actinomycetes bacterium
GATCACCGCGTCGCTACGGGCCAGCGCGGTGCGCAGCGCGAGCACGATGCGCTGGTGGTTATCCCCGACGTGCTGGTGGAAGTGCGAGGCGATGCCGTTGGCGGCGAGCTGCTCGCCGAGCCACTGCGAGTTCGTGTCAGCGATCTGCCCGAGCAGCAGCTCGGTGCCGACGGCCACGACCTCAACGCGCACGGTCCGCCAATCGCCGGCCCTCGGCGTAGTACTGCCACCCGGTGTAGATCGTCATCACCGCCGCCGCCCAGATCGTGACCTCGCCGATGATCGGGTAGGGCGCGGTCACGGGAATCACGCAGAAGGCGATCGCCCAGTCCTGGACGAAGGTCTTCCACTTGGCGAGCTTGCTCGCCGGGATCGAGATGCCCCGGCGCGCGGCGCGCGAGCGATAGACGCTCATCCACACCTCGCGCACGGTGATGATGGCGGCCGGGATGACGAAGGACGTCAGGCCGTGCGGCCGGGCGAGGATGAGCGCGTAGAGCGCCCCGAGCACGAGCACCTTGTCGGCGAGCGGGTCGAGGAACGCGCCCGAGCGCGTGGTGCCGTGGCGGCGCGCGACGATGCCGTCGAAGTAGTCCGAGGCGGCCGCGAGGAAGCCGACGATGGTCGTCCACCACGAGATGCGGTGCGTGACGATGAGGTAGATGAAGACGGGCGCGACGAGCAGCCGAAAGGTCGTCATCATGTTCGCCGGCGTCAGCAGCGCCGTCTCGCCGTACGTCCGTTGCCCGGTCGTCATACCGGTACCGCCTCCAAATCCGTCCCGCGACTCGCGACGACCTCGCCGTCGAAACGCGTGCCCACCGCGATTGATGGGTCGACTATCACAATGCCATCAATCTCGGGGCACTCGTGCACACTGCGCGCGACGCCCGGCGCATCGACGAGCAGGCGGAGCCGGCGGCCGACCATCGCGTCGCGCCGGCGCGCGGTGATGGCGTCTTGGATCTCACTCACCTCGCGCAGCCGCTCGAGGGCGAGCTCGTGGGGGACCTGGTCGCCGAGGCCACCCGCGACGGTCCCCTCCTCGGGCGAGAACGTGAAGAAGCCCGCCCAGTCGAGCTGGGCCGCCTCGATGAAGGCGACGAGGTCGCGCTGGTCGTCCTCGGTCTCGCCGGGGTAGCCCAGGATGAACGAGGAGCGGAACGTCGCCTCGGGCGCCATCGCGCGGATCGTGGCGATGCGCTCGAGGAACCGCGAGCCGTCGCCCCACCGGCGCATCCCGCGCAGCAGCCTGCGCGAGGAGTGCTGCAGGGAGAGGTCGAAGTAGGGAACGCCCGTGTCGACGATGGCCTCGATCAGCCCGGGCGTCAGTCCCGACGGGTAGAGGTAGAGCAGCCGCACGCGCTCGACCTCGGCCGACAGGGCCCGCGTCAGCCCGATGAGGGGCTGCAGGTCGCCGTCGTCGAGCGCCTCGACGGGCTCGCCGCGCCCAGCGCGGCGCCGGTCGTGGCCCCAACTGGCGAGGTCCTGGGCGATGAGCACGAGCTCGTGCACGCCGCCCGCGACGAGGTCGCGGGCCTCGGCGACGATCTCCTCGGTCGAGCGCGAGCGCTGGTCGCCGCGAAAGGTCGGGATCGCGCAGAAGCCGCAGCGACGGTCACAGCCCTCGGCGATCTTCACGTAGGCCCAGGGGGCCGTCGTGCGCGGGCGCGGCAGGTTCAGCAGGTCAAAGTCCGAGGTCGGGCGCGTCCCGAGGGTCACCGGCGTCGGCGTCGGCCCCGGGATCAGGCTCTGGCCGAAGCCCGCGACGAGGTCGACCTCGGGCAGGGCCGCGGCCAGCTCGTCGCCGTAGCGCTCGGCCATGCAGCCGGTCACGACGAGGCGGGCCGAGTCGCGCTTGCGCTCGGCGAGCTCGAGCACCGTCTCGACCGACTCCTCGCGGGCCGCCTCGATGAAGGCGCAGGTGTTGGCGACCACCAGGTCCGCCTCGTCGAGTCGCTCGGTCGGCTCGTAGCCCTTGGACACCAGCAGGCCGGCCAGCTTCTCGGAATCGACGTGGTTCTTCGGGCACCCCAACGTCTCGATGAAGTACCGCACCCTGTCTCCTCACATAGCGACACCGAGCGCTAGGCGCTCGGTGTCGGTGGCGGAGAGGGAGGGATTTGAACCCTCGGGCCCGCGTTAACAGGCCGCATTCTTAGCAGGAATGTGGTTTAAACCGAACTCACCCACCTCTCCAAGTCCAACCATCCTACAACGTACGTCTCGCGGGGGCGCTGCGCGTTTGCGAGCGGGGGTCGACGGCGGTGTCGTGACGGTAAGAAAATGCCACCGCGAAGTACAATCATGCAACCATGCACCGTCAACGCAATTCGTCGTCGCACGGACGAATCGCTCCTCGGGCGATGGCGCTGGCGCTGGTCGCCGCGCTCGGCGCGCCGATGGCGGCACCGGCGGGGGCCGCCACCTCCACCGCGTCGAAGCTCGCCAACTGCCGGGTCGAGATGCCCTCGCTCGAGTACGCCAGCGGTCACCTCACCGTGGCCACGGACAACCCCGTCTCCTCGCCGTGGTACCTCCAGAACCACCCCGCCAACGGCCAGGGCTACGAGGCCGGCGTGGTCTACGCCGTCGCGAGCCAGCTGGGGATCGCGCGCCACAACGTCAACTGGGTCGTCCAGCCCTACGCGTCGAGCTACGCCGCGGGCAAGAAGCCCTACGATTTCGACGCGAACGAGGTCACCTTCGCCAAGTCCCGGCTGAAGGACGTCGGCTTCTCCACCTCCTACTACGACCTGCACCAGGCGATCGTCGCCCTGACGGGCAGCCCGATCGTCGCGAACCACGACCCGCGCCAGCTGCGCACCTACCGCTACGGCGGCCTCGCGGGCACGCCGGGCCTCGCCTACATCACGCGCTACATCCACCCGCGCACGACAACCAAGTCGTACGCGACGATGGCGGCGCTGGTGGCCGCGCTGAAGAACGGCGCGATCGACGCGCTCGTCATCGACACGCCGACGGGCAAGTACATGACCACGTCCCAGCTGGTGGACGCCAACGGCAGTCCCTTCGCCACGGTGGTGGGCCAGTTCCCCTCGACGGGCGACCACTACTCCCTGGTCTTTCGCAAGGGCAACCCACTCATCGGCTGCGTCGACCTCGCCCTGGCGGCGCTTCGCGCCAACGGCACCATGGCGTCGCTCACCAAGCGCTGGCTCGGCGCCTACACCCAGGTGCCGACGATCGCCCCCTAGCTAAGACGCCAGCGAGCGGATTTCGGGCATCGCGACGGCGATGTCGAACAGCTCCTGGTCGCGGTCCCACGTGAGGTGCTCGCGCACGCGCTCCATCGGCAGCCAGACGAGGTCGTCGACCTCCTCGTTGGGCTCGAAGTCGCCGCCGTCGACCTCCATGAGGTAGTACGCGACGATCTTGGGCCGGCCCTTGCGGTGGGTGTAGTTCGTGGTGCCGATGAAGCGCACCACCCGGCAGTGCATCGAGGTCTCCTCGAGCACCTCGCGCAGCGCGGCCTGCTCGAAGGTCTCGTCGCGGTCGAGCTTGCCCTTGGGGAACGTCCAGTCGCCGCGCGACTCGCGATAGATGCACGCGATCTCGGTGTGACCGGTCGAGGTCACGCGCATGATGATGCCCCCGGCCGCGCGGATCAGGTCGCTCGGCGCGTCGCGCGGGACGATCAGTTCGCCAGTCATGAGGTACACGTCGCTAACGGTAGGGCACGCACGATGCCTCCCACGGTATTCGATGCGCGCGCCCGGGTGGTTCCGCCCGCGATTCGTAGAGTGGAGACCATGCTCTCGGTCACCCTCGCGCTGCCGTGGCGGCTCGTGACCTATCTCATCGCCGGGGTGGCCGCGGGCGTGGCCAATGGAATCGCTGGTGGCGGCACGTTCATCACCTTTCCGACGATGCTGGCCCTCGGCGTGGGGGCCCTGCAGGCGAACGTCTCGTCCACGGTCGGCGTGGTGCCCAGCTACTTCGGCGGCATCCGGGGCTTTCGCACCGAGATCCGGCGCCACTCGTCCATCGTCGCCACGCTCGCCCCGATCTGCCTGGCGGGCACGCTCGTGGGCACCGCCTTACTGCTGCTCGGCTCGTCGCGGGCCTTCGAGTCGATCGTGCCGTGGCTCATCGGCGGTGCCACGGTCGTCTACGCCCTCTCGCCGCGCATCACCGCGCGCCTCGCGCACCTCGACCACCAGCACCCGTCGCGCCGACGGGTGCTGTACATCGGGGTGTTCCTCGCCTCGATCTACGGCGGCTACTTCGGCGCTGGTCTGGGCATCATGCTGCTCGCGATCATGGCCGTGGCCCTGCCCCTGGAGCTCGCCGAGCTGCAGGGACTGCGCAACCTGCTCTCGCTGATCATCAACGTGGTGGCCGCGGTGGTCTTTCTCGTGCGCGGCCACCTCGCCCAGGAGGCGATCTACATGATCCTGGTGGGCACCCTCGTCGGCGGGTGGCTGGGCACCGTCGTGATCCGCCGGCTACGACCGGCCACCGTGCGCTGGCTGATCGTCGCCATCGGTGCGGTCACGACCATCCACCTCGCGCTTGCGGCGTGAGTGGCGAATTGTTGACTATTCCACTAGGATTTGTGGGATGAAGCGGTTGCTCTCGTTCCCCAACCCCGTCAATGACGCCGCGGCGCGCACGGTCGCCCTCGGCGTAGTCGCGATGGCCCTCGTGGCGCTCGTCGGCGACGTGCGCTGGATGATGGTGCCACTCACCTACGGCTTTCTCGCGCGGGTGTTCACGGGTCCGACGCTGTCGCCCCTCGGCCAGTTCGCCACCCGGGTCGCCGGACCCCGGCTCGTCGCCTGGCGCCGCGAGGTGCCCGGTCCGCCCAAGCGCTTCGCCCAGGGCATCGGCGCCGTGCTGACGCTCGCGACGAGCGCACTCTGGCTGAGCGTCGGCTGGTCGGCCGCGCGCTGGCTCCTCGTGCCCCTGATCGGCGCCGCGTCGCTCGAGGGCTTCTTCGGGTACTGCGTCGGCTGTGCGATCTTCGGCCAGCTGATGCGCTTTGGCGTCGTGCCGCCGTCGATCTGCGCCGAGTGCGGCGACCTTCGCAAGCGCTACGCGGCCGCGGGCTTCGCCGTCACCGACGAAAGTTGATCGCCTGCGCGTCGGGCGCTCGACGAGTTTTCTAGGCTGGCCTGGTGAACCGCCGATCCCTGCCGCCGATCGCGGCGTTCGCGCTCGCCGTCGTCGCTGGACTCGTGCCCCTCGCGAGCGCCCAGGGCGCTCAGGCCCGCGTCGTCGTCGCTCGGCCCGTCGCCATCCCGGCCACGCTCACCAGCGTCGCCGGACCGATCACCACGTCCTTTGACGTCGCGCTCGTCGAGCCCGACCACGCGGCCCTGACCGCCTTCCTCGGCGAGCTCACGAACCCCGCGTCGCCGAACTACCGGCACTTTCTCACCACGGCGCAGTTCGCCGCGCGCTTCGGCGCGCGCGCGAGCGTCATCGACGCGGTGCGCCGCTACTTCGCGTCCTTTCACCTGCACGTGGGCGCACTGAGCCGCGGCCACGTCATCCTGCCCGTCACGGGCTCGACGACCGACATCGCCCGAGCCTTCGCGGCGACGGTCACGACGGTGCGCACCGCCACGCACCTCGCCGCCCAGTTCACGACGCCGGCCACCCTGCCCGCGCCGATCGCCCACGACGTGCGCGCCGTCGCGGGGCTCTCGACGGTCGTCACCCCGCACGCCCTCGCGCTCGCGTCGCGCGTCGCCGGTCACGTGAGCGCCCCGACGACGTGCGCGAACGCGACGGGCGGCCAGTCGCCAACGGCGACCACGCCCAACTCGCTCGGCGGCTACAGCGCGCAGCAGCAGGCGCGCCTCTACGGCCTCACCAGCGCGTGGGCGAACGGCTTCACCGGCGCGGGCCAGACGATCGCGGTCTACGAGCTCGCCAAGTACAGCCCGAGCGACCTCGCGACCTACTACTCCTGCTACGGACTCACCTCGACGATCACCAACGTCAAGGTCGACGGGGGCGCCACCGGTTCCTACAGCGACGAGGCGACCCTTGACGTCGAGGAGGCGTCGGTGCTCGCACCGGGCGCCAGCATCGAGGTCTACGCCGCGCCGAACAACTCGGCGGGCCCGATCGACGCCTACCAGCAGATCGCCGACGACAACACCGCCTCGATCGTCACGACCTCGTGGGGCACCTGCGAGCAGGACCCCAACGGCGCGGTCAACGCCGAGCAGGCGATCTTCGAGCAGATGGCGGCCCAGGGACAGACCGTCGTGGCGGCCTCGGGCGATAGCGGCTCATCGGACTGCAACGGCATCACCACCAACGCGCCCGCCGTCGACGACCCGGCCTCCCAGCCCCTGGTCACCGGGGTCGGGGGCCTCACCGTGACCAACATCGCGCCGCTCAATGAGACGGTGTGGAACTCGGGCGGCGGCGGCGGCGGCGCGGGCGGCGGCGGGATCTCTTCGCTCTGGTCGCGACCCGCCTGGCAGAACGCCCCGGGGATCGCCCCGAGCGAGACCATGCGACTCGTGCCCGACCTCTCGGTGATGGCCGATCCGTCGACCGGGTTCATCCAGTACTTCACCGGCACCAGCGCGGTCGACTGCGGCTCGAACTGCGGCTCGGGCTGGTCGAGCATCGGCGGCACGTCGATCGGCGCACCACTCGTCAGTTCCCTCGTCGCGGTCGCCGCCCAGCAGTGCGGAGTCAGCCGCCTCGGGCTGATCAATCCCGCGCTCTACGCCATGGCCTCGACCGGCTTCAACGACGTGACGACCGGCAACAACGACATCTTCAACGTCGGCGTCTACAGCGCGGGTCCCGGCTACGACATGGCGTCGGGTCTGGGCAGCCCCAACGCCACCACCTTCATGGGCGGACTCTGCCCCGTCGCCTTTGACGCGAGCGCCAGCACGGCGACGGTCTCGACGAACCGGCTGCGCGCGAACGCGACCGCGACCGTCACCTTCGCGCTGCGCAACCTCGACGGCGGGCCCGTCGCCGACGCGTCGGTCTCGGTCGCGGCGAGCGCGGCGAAGGGGACCGTGCTCTTCAACGCCGACCCCTCGAGCCGCACCGGCGCGGGCAACGCCGCCTACTCGGTCACCACGGACGCCAGCGGCGCGGGGTCCGTGAGCGTCTCGAGCTCACAGCCTGGCCCCCTCACGCTGACGGTCACCTATCAGAACGCCACGCTGCTCACTACCGTCATCGCCGTCACGTCATCGGTGTCGTCGCTCGCCGCGCCCTCGATCACGCGCGTCGTGGCGCTCGTGACCGGCGCGCAGCTCTTCACGACCGCGCCCGTCGGCGCGCGCGTCTACCAGTACTCGCTCAACTACGGGCGCACGTGGAACCGCGCCGTCCGCCGCGGCACGGCGATCATCATCAATCACCTCGCCGCGGGCGTCACCTACCACGTCATCGTTCGCTACATCGCCGCCACGGGGCGCAGTCGCTCGTCACGGGCCGCGACGGTCACCACGCGACGTCCCTAGGCGTTGTTGCGGTGCTGTTGTTGCGACGCCGTTGTTTCGGTGCCGCCGAGAACCGCGAAGACCCCACCCGTAGACTGGTGGGCATCAGAAGACGACGGACGACCCCCGCTGCACGTAGTCGCGCGCCGCTGACACGGCTCTCGCTCGTCGGCGCACTGCTCGGCGTCGGCCTCCTCGGCGTCGCGACGCACGTGAGCGGGGCGACGGGGCCGACGGCCAGCGCCACCACCGCGGGCCTGCCGCTTTACCAGTTCCTCAACAACGGCACGGGCCCGCTGCCGTGGAATGCCCAGTCCATGACCGCCGCCGCCAACGGCTCGACGATGCTCGGCGGCCCCCACGGCACGAGCAACGGGACCATCGGGGCCATCGCGTACCGCACCGCAAGCAACGACGTCGCACTCCTGACCCAGTCACCCACCGGGACCAGCCAATGGACCGACCTCTCGCTCGGCCTCGACGCCCCGGCCCCGGCCGCCGACCCGATCCCCTTCATCGACCCGACGGGCGCCGTCGACGTCCTTTACGTCGACGGCGACGGCCATCTCATCATGCTGAGCCAGAACGACCCGGCGACCTTCACCTGGGTGCACACCCACCCCGGCGAGGCCTGGCACGCCACGGTCGCCACCGACCTCAGCGCGATCACCAACACCACGTTCTCGACGGGCCTCGCCAACGTCGCCGTCAACGGCACGACGGCGATGGTCGCGGCGCGCACGTCGCTCAACACCATCGACGTCATCACGCTCGCCTGGAACAACGGCGTGGCGATCCCCTACGTCGCGGGCGTGCCCGTCAACCTCACCCAGGCGACACACGCGGCGAAGTCCTCGAGCGACCCGGTGGTCGTGCCCGGCCCGATCCCGGCGGTCGCCGCGACGGCCGCCAACGGCGACCTGCAGGTCTTCTCGATCAACCCGGCGAGCCCCACCACGTGGCTGGTCCAGGACGTCACCCGCATGACCGGGGGCCCGCGCGTGCACGGACCGCTCGCCGCGTCCTCGTCGACGACGAGCGTCTTCGTCGCGGCGCTCAACCCGCTCGGCTCGGTCGAGCTGTTCAGCGCCCCCCTGACGAGCTTCAACCAGAGCACCGCGTTCGCCCCCGCCGCGGCGACCTCGACGACGACCTCGTCGACCACCACGCCCACGACCGCACCGCCGAGTACGACGACGACCACGACCGCGAATCCGACCCCGACCTACCCCTGGACGGCGCTCAACGTGACGGCCGTCGCGTCGGGGTCGCCGCCGCTCGGCGGCTCGCTCTACTTGAGCGTCACGCCGACCCAGATCACCATCGCCGGCCAGGCCGCCAACTGGGGCGACCTCTTCACCCTGACGAGCTCGAGCGGCTTTCAGCCGTGGACCTCGACGGACGTGTCGGTCACGGCCGGCAGCTCGGCGCGCACCGTCGGCACCGTCGTCACGGGCCTCGTGCTCAACAACACACTGAGCCTCTACGCCGCGGGCGTGAACTCGCCTCCGCCCCAGGGGGTTGGCGTGTACGCCATTCCCTTCAGCAAGTGGACCCAGTCGGTGAGTGACGGCTGGCCGATCGTCAGCGAGACCGGCGGGCTGGGCACGACCTCCTCGCCCTGGGTCGGCTTCACGACGGCCTCGAGCGTCGCGACGTCACCGGACTTTCTCATGGGCCAGAGCCTCTACAACGCCCACAAGCGCGTGACCTGGCTCTCGTTCTGGACGATCAGCGGACCGCTCGCCGGTGAGACCGTCGTGCCCGCCACCTACTACCGGCACGGCTTCGCCGCCGGGGCCTGGGTCGCGACCCAGATCGACCAGTACCGGAGCCTCGGCGTCGGGCTCAAGCCGGACTGGGTGATCTTGGACCCCGAGGGCTATCCGGACTCGCACTCGGGTCTCGACGCCCCGGGCGGGGCCTCCAACGCCACGATGGCCCAGTACACGGGCTACTGGTCGGCGATGCTGCGCGGCTGGGCCGCGGGGCTCGCCTCGGTCGACCCCTCGCTCAACGCCGGGGTCTACGCCTCGCAGTCCGAGTACCGCAACTACCACCTCGCCAACGCCCCGATGCCCGTGTTCGTCGCGCTCGCCTTCGGTGGGGGCGGACCCGTGCCGGTCATGGGCACCGTCGGCAGCAACGTCCGCGGCTACATCGCCTTCAGCGCCGTCTGCTCGCCCCCGTCGGCGCTCGCGAGCGAGGAGTCGACGCTGCTCAATCCCCCGTGGTCGGGCCAGTTCAACACCCTGCAGTTCAACTCGGGCGTCTACTGCCCGCCGGCCGCGGCGTAGTCTGGCGCCGTGAGCGACGAGCCCAGCCCCAAGTCCCACGAACTGCGCGACCGACTGAAGCAGCTCGCCCAGCCGCTCGTCGACTCGCTCGACTCACGGCTGCGCGAACAGGTCGACCAGCGCGTGGACGAGCGCGTCGAGTCGATCGTGAACGCACGCCTGGCGGTCATTGAGCGCGCCATCGCCGATCTCGACCGGCGGATCAAGGACCTGGAAACGCCGACGAGCTAGCCCCGCCGCTCGCGGTCACGACGGATGGCGAAGCGCACGACGAGCACGCTCAGCACGACCAGGGCGACAATGAAGAAGGCGAAGACGGCGATGAACACGGCGTCACGCTAGACACGTGTCACAGGTCAGCGCAAGAGTGGTTCGTGACCCTGACGACGACGCCCGCCGGTTCGATCCTCGAAGCCCTTCGCGGCGACCGGACCGAGCGCCCGCGTCGCGATACCGAGACGGCCGCCGGCCTGCGCGCCATCCTCGAGGACGGGTTCGCCGAGCTCGGCGACCGGCTGTCGCGCACCACCCCGCTCGTCCTTAGCGCCGCGAGCGTCGTGCGCCGTGACGACGCGATCGACATCGCCCGGGCCCCGATGGGCCGGCTCCGCGGCGCCCTCGTCGCCCAGCTCGTGCGCCTCGGCGCGGTCGGGCATCGCAGCGACCACGCCTTTGACGACGCGCTGCGTGCCTGGCTCGTCGACCAGCCCGGCCGCGAGCTCCTGAGCATCTTCGAGGACCTCGACGCCGACGGTCGGGCCCGGCTCGCGACCGAAGTGAGCGCCCACGGCGCGACGCTTCGCCGGGCGCTCGCCGCCGTGCCGGGCGCCTGGACCGTCCGCACGGCCGTGCGCACCCGCCTGCCCTTCGCTAGCGGCGCCGTCGTGCTTAGCGACACGGTCGACCTCGTCGTCGGCGCGAGTCGCGACGACGTCGCCTCGACCGTGCTGCTGGACGTCACCACCTCGCCGATCGGCTCGAGCGCCGCGCGTCTGCTGCGCTTCCACGCGCTCGTGCAGTGCCTGCGCACCGCGGTCGTGCCGTGGCGCGTCGCGATGTTCTCGACGGCCACCGGCGAGCTCGCGAGCGACGACGTGGACGTCACACTGCTCGGTGCCGCCGTCGACGACGTCCTTCGCGTGGTGCGCCAGTGATGGCCGGCCCGTTGATCGACACGCTGTCGCCCGAGGCGCTCGCCCGGGTCATCGGTGAGGCGCCCGCGCCAGGGTTCGCCGTGACCGGGGCCAACCGACGCACCCTCGCCGAGCGGCTCGGCGCGGTGCCGACTGACAGCCACCGGCGCATCGACGCGTGGCTCGTCGAGCGCGGCGGCCAGCCCGCCACGCCGTTCCAGTGGTCGCCGGCGGCCGCGCGGCGGATCCTCGGCAACGGTGCACTGCGCCGCGCCACGAGTGAGCGTCCCGTGGCGCTGCGCGACGCGGTGCGCGACGAGATCGACGACCTGCTCAGTCGGGTGGCGACGGGCCGGTTGCGGGCCGGGTCGCTCGGCGCGTGGCTCGCGAACCGCCACCCCGCCGAGCTCGCCC
Source organism: Actinomycetes bacterium (assembly GCA_021781315.1). The sequence goes on from JAJXXB010000018.1 coordinate 11,296, forward strand.
TGGTCCAGGCCTGCGCCGTCGACTGGGCGGCGGGACTCGCCGAAGTCGCGTCGGCGACCGCGGCCGACTGGACGGTCGCGAGCGCGGACGCCTACTACGACGTCGAGCGGGCCCGCACGACCCTGCGGGCCCGGCGCGACCTCGTCGTCGACGGTGGCGAGGTCGTCGTGCGCCTGCGCGCGGGCCTGCCGCGCCGCAGCGCCGGATCGGGCCTGCGCGCCGACCTCGCGGCCGCGACCTTCGCCGATCACGACGGGCGCGCGCCGCGCCGGTACGTCGGGGTGTGGCCCGACGCGGGTGTGATCCTGGCGGTCGACGGCACCGACGCGACGGTGCGAGCCGGGGCACGCGTCCTGGTCCGCGCGGCGATCGCCCGCAGCCGTCTCGGAGGTCAACTCGCCGCCTAGCATGACCACAGGGCGCGGCCTACTAGCGTGGTTCAGTCATGTCACTACGTACTTCGCTCCGAAACATCGCTATCATCGCCCACGTCGACCACGGAAAGACGACCCTGGTCGACGCGATGCTGCGCCAGACCGGGGCATTCACCGCGCACGAGGAACTCACCGACCGGGTCCTCGACTCCGGCGACCTCGAGCGCGAGAAGGGCATCACCATCCTCGCCAAGAACACGGCGGTGAAGTGGCACGACCTCACGATCAACATCATCGACACCCCCGGTCACGCCGACTTCGGTGGCGAGGTCGAGCGCGGACTCGCCATGGTCGACGCGGTGATCCTGCTGGTGGACGCGGCCGAGGGTCCCCTGCCCCAGACCCGCTTCGTGCTGCGCAAGACCCTCGAGCGGCGCCTGCCGGTGGTGCTCTTAATCAACAAGGTCGACCGGCCCGACGCCAGGGTGGCCGACGTCGTCACCGAGGTCGAGAACCTCTTCCTTGACCTGGACGCCGACGAGCACCAGATCGCCTTCCCCATCCTCTACGCGAGCGCGCGCCAAGGCTGGGCGTCACACGACCCCGCCGACACCGGCGGGGACCTCACTCCGCTCTTCCAGACGATCGCCGACTACGTGCCCGCCCCCGAATACGACCCCGACCACGGCCTTCAGGCGCTCGTGTGCAACCTCGACGCCTCGCCCTACCTCGGGCGCCTCGCGCTCTGCCGCGTGATCAACGGCACCCTCGAGCGGGGCCAGCGCATCGCGTGGTGCCGCATCGACGGGACCATCGAGCACGCCAAGATCACCGAGCTCTTCATCACCGAGGCCCTCGACCGCGTCCCCGCCCAGAGCGCCGGTCCCGGCGACATCGTCGCCGTCGCGGGCTTTGACGACATCACGATCGGCGAGACGCTCGCCGACCCCGAGAACCCCATCGCCCTCGAGCCCCTGCACGTCGACGAGCCGAGCCTCTCGATGACCATCGGCATCAACACCTCGCCCCTCGCCGGCACCGAGGGCAAACTGCTGACCGCGCGCATGGTCAAGGACCGCCTGGACCGCGAGCTCGTCGGCAACGTCTCGCTGCGCGTGCTCGCGACCGAGCGACCCGACGCCTGGGAGGTCCAGGGCCGCGGCGAGCTGCAGCTCGCGATCTTGATCGAGACGATGCGCCGCGAGGGCTTCGAGCTCACGGTCGGCAAGCCCCAGGTCGTCACCAAGGTCATCGACGGCCACGTCAACGAGCCGATGGAGCGCGTCACCATCGACGTGCCCGAGGACTTCGTCGGTGCCGTGACGACCCTGCTCGCGACGCGCAAGGGCACCGTGGTCGACATGGTCAACCACGGCACCGGCTGGGTCCGGCTCGAGTGGCGCATCCCGGCGCGCGGACTCGTGGGCATCCGCACCGAGTTCATGACCGAAACCCGCGGCGCGGGCATGATGCACTCGAACTTCGACGGCTACGCGCCCTGGTTCGGCGAGATCCGCACCCGTCGCAACGGCGTGCTCGTCGCGGACCGGCGCGGCGACACGACGAGCAACGCGCTCGTCGACCTCGAGCAGCGCGGCGTGCTCTTCGTCGGGCCCGGCGTCGAGGTCTACGAGGGCATGATCGTCGGGGAGAACGCGCGATCCGACGAGATGAACGTCAACCCCACGAAGGAAAAGAAGCTCACCAACATGCGCGCGTCGGGCAGCGACAACTTCGAAAAGATCACGCCGCCCACCATCTTCTCGCTCGAGCAGGCGCTCGAGTTCATCGCCGACGACGAGGCGGTCGAGGTGACCCCGAAGTCGGTGCGGCTACGCAAGACCGTCCTCGACCACACCCAGCGCGCGCGGCTCCGCAGTAAGAAGGGCTAGCGCCCAAGTAGCATCGTCCCCGGAGGGATGACAGAGCGGACGAATGTACCGGTCTTGAAAACCGGCGTGGGCTTGCCCACCGTGGGTTCGAATCCCACTCCCTCCGCCATTTTTCCGACGTTCCGAACTGCTCGGCGCGCTGTCTCAGGGTTTCTGGGACGGCGCGTCGTCGTAGCGACGCATCGAGCCGTCGATGCCGGGTCGGTCGAGCCGCGGGAAACGCTCGAGTCTCGCCGCGTGCCGGTCAGCTGCTGGATCGCACCCGCGCGCGCAGCGACGCCATCCAGTCCGCCGCCGCGCGGCGGGCCTCCTCGACCTCGACGCGCCGGCTGGACGCCTCCTCGCCGGTCACGGGGTAGGACCCGAGGAACTTCACCCGCGCGAGGTGGGCCTGCAGGTCGACCAGGCAGTCGGCCACGATGTCGTCGTCGACGTGGCCCTCGAACTCGATCACGAAGCAGTAGTCCCCCAGCCCGCGCTTGGTCGGGCGGCTCTCGAGCTTGGTCAGGTTGATGTCGCGCGCGGCGAAGCGGCCCAGGATCCCGTAGAGCGAGCCCGGCCGGTCGTTGTCCTGGAAGCACACGATGGTCGTGCGGTCGTGTCCGGTGGGCGCCGCGATGGCGTCGCGGCCGACCACGACGAAGCGCGTAGCGTTGCCCGGGTGGTCCTCGATGTCCGCCGCGAGCGACGCGAGCCCGAAGATCTCCCCGGCCATCGCCGAGCCGACGGCCGCCCACGGCTCGTCCGACTCGCCCACCAGGCGCGCCGCCTCCGAGGTCGACGTCGACTGCACGACGGCCGCCCCCGGCAGGCCCGTGAGAAAGCCGCGGATCTGGGCGAGCGCGTGCACGTAGCTGTAGACCGTGGTGACCTGTTCGAGCGATACGCCTGGTCGGGCCAGCAGGTGAAGGTGGATCGGGCGCACGACCTCGCGCTCAATGTAGAGGTCGTAGTCAAAGACCAGCCCGTCGATGGTCGCCGAAACGGTGCCCTCGATGGCGTTCTCGATGGGCACGAGGGCCCGGTCGAGCCGCCCAGCAGCGATCTCCGCCAGCAGGTCGCCGATGGTGGCGACCGCGACGGCGCGGCCCTCGCCCAGGGTCGTGACGGCCTCGTGGGAGAACGAGCCCTCGGGGCCGAGGAAGCCGATCGTCGTCTCGCTCATGCCACATGCTACCGACCGGCCGGTGCCGTCCTCTGCGCCCCGCGCGCACTGTCTACGATGGCAGGGGCCTCATTTGAAAGGTAACGAATTATGGGACATCCGATGTTTGAATACGACGCGGAGGCGACGAACGCGATCCTCGAGTACTGCCGCGCTCGCCTCGCCATGGATCCGGTGCCCCTCGACTTCGGCGGGCTCGCCGCGCTGCCCCTGGACGAGCTGTCGACGATGATCACCGCCGAGGGCCGCGCGCCGATCGAGGTGCTCGACTTCTTCGAGCGCGCGCTCGCCCCGGCCGTGGTCTCGAGCGACGCGTCGACCTACCTCGCCTTCATCCCCAACGCACCCACCAAGAACTCGCTGCTTTTTGACATGGTCGTCGCGTGCTCAGGACTCAACGGCACGAGCTGGCTCGAGTCGGCCGGGGTCGTAATCGCCGAGAACCAGGCGCTCGAGTACCTCGCCGGTCGCGCGGGCATGCCCGCGGGTTCGGGCGGCGCCTTCGTCTCGGGCGGCTCAATGGGCAACCTGGCCGGCCTCACCGTCGGGCGCGACGTCGGTCGCACCCGGCACCCCGAGCTCGACCCGCGCACCGTGCGCTACGCCATCTCGGCCGACGCCCACTCGAGCGTCGGCAAGGCCCTGCACGTCATCGGGGTCGACGCCCTGCTCGTGGAGACCGACGGCCACCGCTTCACCCGTGAGGCGCTCATCGAGGCGCTCGCGAACGATCCGCACCCCGAGACCGTCATCGGCATCGTGGCCACCTCCGGGACGACCAACGCCGGCATCGTGGACGACCTCGAGGGACTCGGCGCCTACGCGCGCGAGCACGACATGTGGTTCCACGTCGACGGCGCCTACGGCGGCGCGGCGATGATGTCGGCGACCGAGGGCTACCAGTTCACGGGGCTGCGCCACGCCGACAGCTTCGTGGTGGACCCGCACAAGTGGCTCTTCGCGCCGCTCGACTGCGCGGCCCTGATCTACCGCAACCCCACCGTCGCACGCAAGGTGCTGGCCCAGCAGGCGAGCTACCTCGACATCCTGCACAACACCGACGACGAGCACTACGAGTGGAACCCGTCGGACTTCGCGATCCACCTCTCGCGCCGGGCCCGCGGCCTGCCGTTCTGGTACTCGCTCGTGACCTACGGCACCGCCGCCTTCGAGTCGGCGATCCAGGCGTCGGTGGACATGGCGCGGCGCACCGAGGCGATCATCGACGAGTACGACCACGTCGAGATGGTCCGTCCGGCGAGCCTCTCGATCGTGATGTTCCGGCGCATCGGCTGGAGCGACGAGCGCTACAACGAGTGGAGTCTGCAGCTGCTACGCGACCAGATCGCCTTCGTCACCCCGACCAAGTGGGAGGGCGAGACGATCGCCCGGTTCGCCTTCTTGCACCCCGACACCGACGAGGCGCTGGTGCGCCGGATCCTCGAGACGATGCGCGACTAGCGGCCTAGCGGTTCTTTAGAAGCGGGTCGCCCGGGTCGCGCACGGCGGCCCCGCGGCGCTGGGCCGCAGCCCAGGCCACGCCGCCGAGCGCCTCGAGCACGACGCGGTTGCCGAGGTACGCCGTGATCTCGGCGTGGTCGTAGGGCGGGGAGACCTCGACGACGTCGAGGCCCCCGAGGGGCCCCTCCATCGCGATCCGTCGCACCGCGTCGAGCAGCTGGCGGCTCGAGAGCCCGCCGGGCTCGGGCGTGCCGGTGCCCGGCGCCGAGCCGGGGTCGACGACGTCGACGTCCACCGAAAGGAAGATCGCCTCGCAGTCCGTGCGCGCGAGCTCGAGGGCCTCGTCGAGCACCGCGTCAAGTCCCCGGGCCACGATCTCGCCCATCTCGAAGGACCGCATCTGCTGCTCGGCCATCCAGTCGAGGGTCTCGGGCTCGGGCCAGTAACCGCGCAGCCCGATCTGGATGAACCGGTCGCCGCGGCAGGCGCCGGACTCGATGAGCCGGCGCATCGGGGTCCCGTGGCCGTAGAGCGAGCCCATCTGGGAGTCGCCGGTGTCGGCGTGGGCGTCGAAGTGGATGACCGAGACACGGCCCCAGCCGACGTGGCGCGCGAGGGCCGTCACGTCGGGCAGCGCGATCGTGTGGTCCCCGCCGAGCACGACCGGCAGCACGCCCGCCGCCGCGACCGCGGCCACCCGGTCCTCGAGGCGCTGCAGGGACTTCTCGGTTTCGCCCGAGGGCATCTCGACGTCGCCCAGGTCCACCACGCCGAGCTCGACCAGCGGGTCGACGCCGAGCGCGAGGCTCGGGCGCGAGCCGTCGTGGGGCAGGTAGTCGGTGATGCGGATCGCCTGGGGCCCGAATCGACAGCCCGAGCGGTGCGAGGTCCCCCCGTCAAAGGGCGCCCCGATGATCGCGGCGCGCGCGTCGCGCCAGGTCGAGCGGTCGTCGGGGTCGGCCGCCGGCACGCCGAGGAAGGTGGCGTCTGGTCCGTAGAGATTGCCGATTCGCATGGGTGTCCTTAGTGCTCGGGGTCGGCCCCGGCGAAGGCGGGGTCAGCCAGGGCGGCCGCGAGGTCGCGGCCGTGGTTGAAGACGAGTGAGACATGGCCGTCGTCGGGAAAGTAGGCCGCGCTCGCCCCGGGGATGGCCCCGCTCAGCCACCGGCCGTGGGTCGGGGGCACCATCAGGTCGTGCTCGCCGTACCAGACGGCGACCGGCACCGACACCGCGCCGAGGTCAAAGCCCCAGGGCTCGAACATCGCACGGTCGTCGTCGTAGAAGCCCCGCCACCCCGAGGCGAACGCCTCGCGCATCGACGCGGCCATCATCGTGCGGGCGTCCTCGCCGGCGAGCGCCGCCTCGTCGACCGCAGACAAGAGTCCGCCAAAGGTCTCGATCACCGTCTCGGGGGTCGCCGCGGACATCGCCGCGGCGACCACTTCCATGAACTCGTCGTAGGCCGGCCCGCCCTCGCGGGCGAGCGCGAACTCCTCGAGGTTCTCCGGGCCCATCCCCGCGGTCCAGTCGAAGTCGGCGTCCATCGGCGCGACCCCGGCGAGCGACCACGCGGCGAGACAGCGCGGTGCGCCACTGGCCGCGCAGGCGATTGCGTGCGGGCCGCCGCCGGACCAGCCGACGGACAGGTAGCGGTCGCGACCCAGTGCGTCGAGTGCCGCGTGCACGTCCTCAACGACCGAGCCCACGACGCGGCCCGCGAGGCGCGTCGACGCGCCGTAGCCGGGCCGGCTCACGCCGACGAGAAAGAGTCCGAACTCCTCGGCGAGGTCGCCGAAGAGCGCGACGAGTGACGCCGTGCCGGGCGTGCCGTGATGAAAGACGACGGTTCGACCAGTTACGGGTCCGTTCGAGGCGATCTCGAGGCGCCGGCCGTCGGGTCCGTCGAGTACTCGTACGTCAGCGCCGGGGTGCGTGGTCATAGCGAGACTCACCTTATGCCAGTTGGATCCCGGTACGGGCCGGCTAGTGGTGCACGGTGAGCACGGCACCGGTGTTGAGCAGCTCGACCCAGGTCTGGCCGGGGGTGAGCGCCAGGGGCTTGCCGGTCGTCGTCGTGTAGACGATCGGGTCGCTCATGGACGGGCCCCGGGACCAGGTGCCCTGGACCTCCTTGCCCGCGCTGAAGAGGGTGACCGGGCCCGAGCCCTGGAGGTTCGCGTACGAGGTGAACGTGCCGACGCCGTTGACGTAGTTGACGAACATCACGAGCACGTTCACCGGGGACTCGCGCACGCCGGTCCCGGTGATCCCCGGCTGGCCGAAGATGGTCCGGTCCCACGACGCGGTCGTCGCGTTCCAGGTCCAGGTCTCGGGGTAGATGCTCGGGAAGGGCACCGTCACCGAGGCGACCGCCGGCCCGACGACGCGCGTCGTCGGCGAGCGGTACGTGAAGAGGGGCGACGGCGGGATCGGCGTCGCCTTGAAGGCGAAGAGTGACGGCCCGATGGCGAAGAGGTTGTGCGGGGCGAGCAGGTTCGGGTCGCGGTACATCGCGGTGCCCGCACTCGACTCGTCAACCAGCGTCACGGGCGCCTTTGCGATCGCCGCCATCGCGTAGGGCGCCCCGCCCGAGAACGCGAAGATCCCGCCGAGGGGAAAGACGACCTGCTCGTCGGTGGGACGCACCGACCGAACGGGTCCGATCTTTTGTGGGGCGTGGGAGTTGAAGACCGCCGCCAGTCGCGTGATGCCGCCGTTCACGATCTCTTCGTAGATCACGTCGGCCTGGTCGATGCCCCACTGGGGCATCGCCTCGGGCGTGTTCTCGACCTTGACGGTCAACGCCGGCCGATGCGCCGCCTGACCC